>JBILUU010000413.1:0-2631 GCA_044370815.1 Bacteroidia bacterium | reverse complement strand
TAAGTCCCAATCCAAATATTGCCGCTGTTATCTTCCTTTAAATCAAGTATTAAGTATTCTGTGAGGCCTTTTTCCTTGCTATAATGCTTTAGCCCTTCGGAAATCTTTTCAGAATGTAACTTCAATCCCTTTGATGTTGTTAAAACGTGCTTACAATGCAAATTCAGACAAGAATCAATTTCTTTGTTTGCTGAAAATTGGAAGAGGCCCCTTTCTGTTCCCAACCATGTTCTACCTTGATGATCGAATAGGAATCGATAAATAGAATTTGTTTTGGCACTTGAATCAAGTTCATAATTAGAAAGCGTTTTAAACAGTTCTTTGGTGTGTATTGCATTTTCTGAGGGATCGTTAAGTTTATGCCTGCAAATCCGGTTAAAACAAGGGTGGTGAATTCGGGCGGGGTCGAATATGCTGAATTTTTTTGTTTCGATTGTTCCTATCCAGATTTTACCATCAGGGGCTTCTGATATGGAACTAATGACGTCTCCTGGTAAACCAAGTGATTTATTTAGCGTGAAAAATGATTTCCCATTAAATACTGAAACGCCTGATTCTGTTCCAACCCAAATATTACCATGTTTGTCTTCCGTGAGTACCATCACTTTATTGCCACTTAATCCTTCATTGGTAGTAAACTGAGTGGCATTTGTAAGGGTTAACTTACCTTTGGCGGGTGTATTTTTATCCGAATTTTCAATCATTTTGGTTGACATGTGATAGCCATCATATCTAATAAGTCCTGCACCATTGCTACCCATCCAAATATTACCTTTTCTGTCTTCCAATATAATCCAAATTTCATTAGATGGCAAACCTTGTTTAGAGGTAAAATGGGAAAAAAAATGACCATCAAAGCAAGAAACTCCTCCTCCGCGGGTGGCAACCCAAATATTACCTCTACGATCCTGAATGATATATGAAACATAATCATGCTGCAGCCCCTGAAGTTTTCCGTAATAACCAATTCCGAATGGATTGACGGGGTTTTGCGCTATTGCACCCGCACGTGTAATCATAGGCTCATCGAGCAAAATGGATTGATATAATGTGTTTTTTGTTGAAGTGTCCTTTCTAATCAATGGCAAAGAATCAATTCGAGTACTTAGCTCAATGCCTACAGGAATAGGTGAGGAGGCTGATTGAATAATCCTGTCCTTGAGATTTAAGGTATCTATATTTATTGGGATATTGTCGATTGCTTTCTCATTCAATATTGTCATTTCAGGCAGGGCAATTTGATTTGGAGTTACGCTATCTCTGGAAATTTCTTCGTTGAGTCGAATAAAATTATCCACGGTTTCCTTCTTTTTCTTCCAATTGCAGGAGTATAAAACCAACAAAAAAATAAGTAATCCTATTTTTCTCATGTGGCTAATGTAGGAAAAACAGAACGCACTGCAAAATGCTATGATTCAACCTTAAAAAATGGACTTAGTTTTAGGTCAACTATTTAAAGACTAGACTTCAAAAAATATTACATCCGCCTCAGTGATTCCGCATTTTCTTAGGTGTGATTTGGGATAAAAAAAGCCCTGCTGTTTAATCAGCAGGGCTTTTACGTTTAGGTTAAACAGTTAATTGGCAATTAACTCGTAACTTCTTTTGATGAACTTGGTAAGATCTTCTCCCTTTAACAAACTTTGAGAGAGTAAGGCAAGATCAGCAGATTGTTTTAGCATTTCATTCTTTTTATTTTCGTCTTTTTCTTGTAGTGCTTTACCAATAAGTGGATGGTTGCTATTGACTACCAGATTATAAATTTCAGGCATGCTGCCGTAAAAACCACTCATAGCACCTCCCCCCATGGCCTGCATTTCTTTCATCCTGCGCATAAATTCAGGGTTGGTAATTTGCATAGGTTGATCTGTTTCACTTAAACTTTCGAATACCACAGTGAACTTATTAGCAGGTAAAACAGACTCTATCAGCGGCTTTAATTCATTTTGCTCAGCTTCTGATAGTTTGCTCGGTAAGGCATCTTCTTTATTGATAAGTTTTTCAATTGTGTCAGCATCTACTCGCACAAAACTCGCATTAGTATTTTTACGCTCCAAAAAGTCAATGAAATGCGCGTCAATAGGGCTGTCCATTATCAATACTTCATATCCTTTAGATAAAGCTTTTTCAACAAATACATGTTGCTCGGTGGCATTATTTGTATACAAGTATACTTGCTTATTGTCTTTATTTGTTTGAATTCCTTTTATTTTTTCTGTGTATTCCTCAAAGGTATAATAGCTGCCTGCTGTGTTTTTAAATAAATTAAATTTCACTGCTCGCTCATAAAACTTTTCTTCGGAGAGCATGCCGTATTGAACAAAAACCTTTAGATCATCCCACTTGCTTTCAAAATCTTTTCTGTCAGATTTGAAAATTTCTTCGAGTTTGTCGGCAACCTTTTTAGTAATGTGGCCTGATATTTTTTTGACATTAGCATCAGCCTGCAAATAGCTTCGCGATACGTTTAATGGAATGTCTGGCGAGTCAATCACTCCTCTTAATAAAGTTAAAAAGTCGGGTACAATATTTTCAACTGCATCGGTTACAAATACCTGATTGCAGTATAATTGAATTTTATCCTTTTGTACTTCTAAGGTTTTCTTTAGCTTAGGGAAATATAAGATTCCA
>JBILUU010000434.1:0-2632 GCA_044370815.1 Bacteroidia bacterium | reverse complement strand
AGCTGCAGCTGATGATAATATTACCGTATTTCCTGCTCCCTCAGTAACACTTGATAACTTCAATTCAATTTGTCTCAATGAATCGCCTATTATACTTACCGGAGGATTGCCTACTGGTGGTATATATTCAGTGAATGGAATAACAGCAACACAATTTAACCCAGCAGCATATGGTGCAGGAAATCAAGAAATTTCGTACCTATACACTGATATAAATGGTTGTGCAGATTCCGCAAGTAGATTTATTACAATTAATGAGAATCCTATAGTCACCTATTCTATTCCTTCGGCAGTATGTGAAGGGACAAATGTGAACCTTCTTTTTTCTCCCTCAGGAGGTATTTTAACAGTTGATGGTACACCTAATGCAGGGGTCTTAAATGCTGCTGCTCCCGGAACCTATCAGGTAAGTTATAGTTTTACAGACAACATTACTGGTTGTATTAATAACACTACTTTACCTATTGTTGTAAATGCAAATCCTATTGTAACTTTACCTGCCACAGCTACTTATTGTGCTGCTGCTGGAAATATAATTTTGAGCGGGGGCTTACCTACTGGTGGATATTATTCAGGAGTGGGAGTTTTCAATGATTCTATTTTTTATCCCTCGCTTATTGGTTCCACTGCCACAACGGTTTTATACAACTATACTGATATAAATGGATGTTCCTCGAGTGCCTCTCAAAATGTTTCTTTAACACAGTCGCCTGTATTAACTATAAACATACCCTCAAGCGTTTGTATCGATGGCGGAATTGTTAATCTTTCTGCTAATCCACCAGGGGGAGTTTTTACAGGCACAGGCGTTGCAGGTGCAACTTTTGACCCTTCAACTACCGGATTGGGAACTTTTGTTATTACCTACAGTTTCACAGATGTTAATGGGTGTAGCTCACTGCAAAGTCAAAATATTAGCGTGATAGAAGTAACCCAACCTATTATTCAGCCTATTGCCCCGCTTTGTGTAAATGCATCTCCTGTATCTTATACTTATTCGCCATTGGGCGGTACCTTCAGCGGACCAGGAGTTGTGTCAAATACATTTAATCCGACAATCGCTGGGCCTGGAACACATCAAATAATTTACAATATCACTTATGCTAATGGATGCAATGCTTCGGATACAATTGCAATTGTTGTGAATGATTTGCCTGCCGTTGATTTTACAGCTTCTCCAAGTAATATTTGTATAAATGCTTCATCCATCGCCATAAATACAGTCAATCCCTCAGGGGGGGCATTCAGTGGGAATGGTGTAGTTGGCAATAATTTTTCACCTCAATTGGCTGGAGTCGGCACACATATTATAAACTATACATATACTGATATCAACGGGTGTGTAAATTCTGATACCTCAGTATTTACTGTAAATGCACTACCAAATGTAACCTTCAGCGCATTGAACAATGTTTGCAACGGCCTTGCTGCATTCAATCTTGCCGGAGGTAATCCTCAAGGTGGTGCATATTCGGGAATCGGAGTAACTGGTGGAAATTTATTTAATCCTGCCGTTTCGGGCCCGGGCATTTTTAGTATTACTTATACCTATACAGACAGTAATAACTGTGTGAATAATGCTGTTCAGTCGCTTGCAGTTGTTGACATAAATATTGATGCGGGATCGGATCAGAATATCACCTGTGGATTAACTGCTCCTTTGAATACAACACTCAATTATAACGGCAGTGGATTTGTTAACTATACATGGACTCCCACTAATGGATTAAGTAATACCAATATTGCCAATCCTGTTGCTGCTCCGGGTATCAGCACAACCTACGTGGTAAATGTGAGCGATGGTGTGTGTACTGATTCTGATACGGTACAGGTTAACTATGCTCCGGTTTCATTCGGTATCAGTTTTACTGCCAGTCCATTAACTTTTAATCAGGCCCCTCCATACGTAGTTAATTTCACAAATCCATATGCATCTTTAGGGCAGTATAATTTCACTTGGGATTTTGGTGACGGATTTACACAGTTCAATAACAACCAAAATTTCTCATATACATACTTCAATAATGGCTCCTATATTGTTTCCTTAGTTGCACAAGATATAGTAACCGGATGTATCGATACAATTCTGGCTAGTTTCTCGATTGATATTTCGGGCAATAATTGCCTAAATCAACCCTTCATTAACCAAGCAGGTCCATTATTTGGATGTAACGGGTTACCTGTATTGTTAACAACAAATTCAGTCCCTAATGCCATTTATCAATGGTATTATAATGGCACGGTGATAGGCGGTGCAAATGATACTGCCTACAATTGTTCGTATGGAACACAACAAAGCTATTCAGGATTTTATAGTGTTTTGGTAAATGATACTTTAAATAATTGTATCAATATGTCTAATGTGGTGCAGGTTTTATTTAATCAACCACCCCCACCTCCTGTGATAACTATTGTTGATCCTTTTGATCCTTGCACCCCAAATAATACCGCTACCTTGCAAGCCAGTGCAGGCTATGTAGATTATGCATGGCAACGCCTCATCAGTCCAAATATCATTGGTAATCAGCAAACAATAACCATTAATCAAACGGGTATTTTTAATGTTATAGTAACAGATAGCAATGGTTGCACAAGTTCTGCTGCAATTCCAATTGCTAATTTTGGCCCTGAT
>JBILUU010000412.1:0-2659 GCA_044370815.1 Bacteroidia bacterium | reverse complement strand
TTGAATTTGCCAATGCTTAACGCTCATCATGTTGGTATCAAAGGTAATTAGTTTATTGAATTGAACATTTACTTGCAGGGTGATGATTTTTATCAATTCCGCGGCAATGAGCATACCACCAATCCCGGGCACAACGCCAATCACACCGGTTTGCGCGCATGAGTCTTGAATTTCTTCCATCGAACTTTCTGGAAAGGCGCATCTCAAGGTGGCGCTTCGCTCATTGTTTTCGAGCGGGTAATTGAATACCCCAAACTGTATTTGATGTTTATAAACAGCGGCACTTACATGCACACAATTGTGTTCTACAGCATAATCATTGATTAGAAAACGGGTTTGGAAATTGTCGCTACAATCGGCAATCAAAGAACCTTCAGGCACTATTTTTCTGATGTTTTCTGAGCTAATGAATGTTTCAAAAATTTCAACTTGGGTGTGTTCATTCAAATGCTGCAGGATATCCTTGGCGGCCGCTGCTTTGTTTTTTTGCAATTGTTGATTATTGAAAATGATCTGTCTTTGAAGGTTGTTTAGCTGCACCTTATCTCCATCAATGATCACTAGTTTTCCTATGCCTGCTGCAGCAAGGTAAAGCAGGAGTGAGCTGCCCAATCCGCCTGCACCAATTACGTATACGGTACTTTCTTTTAATCTAAGCTGACCTTCCAAACCAAATCCGTTCAATACGATTTGTCGTGCATATCGCTCTTTTTCTGTAACACTTAACTCCATAGGTAAAGAATTAACCGCCTGCAAAAGGAGGCATTAATGCAACCTCATCGCCATCTTTTAAATCACAATTGTTGTTGATAAAGTTTTGATTGAGCGCAATACTAAATTTGTAATGACAAAGCAAAGGATATTTTTCATGCAATACTGCAATTAATTCATCGGTTTGCGCAATGTTATTGAGCTGCAGGGAGTCTGTTTTTGTTACATCAATCAACGCCCCAAAGAATAGAATCTTAACCATCATTTCTTTCAAATTTTATTAAGCTGTTTCATTATTTTCTCCCTTTCTTCCGGGAAGTTGGCATTGCTCAGGGCTTGCGTATTTTTTGTATTTATTTTTAAAATATCGCACTGCATCAGCATTTTACGCGGACAGCTGTAACCTTGTGCGAGTAATTGCAGCATTGTGGGTAAGGCGCGAGGTTCATAAATAGCAATTAAGGGTTCTAAAAATCCACTTTCGTTATTATAGAATACGGTTGCTACTTTGGAGCGGTCTCGTGCTTGTATCAGCTCCTGCAGCGTAATTGCATCAATTAAAGGTAAATCGCATGCTAAAACCAAAAGGGCGCTATCCTTTAAAGCAAGCATGCTTGAAATAATTCCTGAGAGCGGACCAAAACCTGATATTTGGTCAACAATCATTGGTTTTCCTTCAAACAGCGGAGCATTTTTTTCGGTACTCGATAGGTAAGTATCTAGTCCTTGTTTCTCCAATAATTGAGCCAAGTGCAGCCATTGTGGTAACTTGTGATAAATCAACAAGCTTTTATTTTGTTGCATCCTTGTGCTGTTGCCCCCGGTAAGCACTATTCCTTTTAAAGCAGGTGTAGCTTTGTTTATTTTGGATTCAATAGCGTTCAATAACAGCTCTTCGGAGTATCCTGCTATTAGCTGCACATGACTATTTTTTGATGCCAGCTGCATTGCGGTGTCCTTAGCTTCTTCATTGTAAAAAATGATTGATGTTTTAGCCATGTTGGCCAAGTTTTCTTTGTAAGGTTTTTTACCATCGAGAACCAGCCACATTTCCTTAGCTTCACTGTGATTACCATTTACGAGTAGGAAATCTGCCGTGTTAAAGAAATTGGAGATTTGATTTTTTTGCAGTGTTTGATTGATGCGCAAATGTATTTTATCTTGCTCTAAAATCGAAAGGGAAGAAGTTTCAACATCATGATGCTTGGTATCCAAATAACCGATTTTAACATGGGGTAATTTTTTTATTGCTTCTTCATATAAATGGTTGAGCGCAGTACAACCTATACCCCAAATTCCTATTTCATTTTGGTGAATTGGTGGAGTGCTCTTGTGATGGTGACTATGCCCGTTCGAAATCATTTTTACCACCCGATTTTTTTATCAGTTTCAAATTTTTTATTTCCATAAGCGGAGAGATAGCTTTGCACATATCATAGATGGTGAGGCAGGCCACAGATACGCCATGAAGTGCTTCCATTTCGGCTCCTGTTTTACCAAAACTAATTACCTCGCAGGTAATCAAAACCTCATTTAAAGCGTTGTTAAAGGCAAAAGAAAATTTACAACTTTCAATGCCAATTTGATGACAGAAAGGAATTGCCGAAAAAGTATTTTTTACAGCCATGGTGCCTGCAATTACAGCTGTATTAAACACGGGGCCCTTAGAAGATGTTATTTCATTATTATTGAGGAGGCAAAATATTTCAGCAGGAAGGTACATAGTACCACTGGCACTTGCCTTGCGCAGTGTTTTTTTTTTGTCAGATATATCAACCATTTCGGCCATTCCGTGTTGATTGACATGTGTAAGATGTTTGTTTGACATGTTGTAAAATTAGCAAAAATAATTCATGATTGTGGCGTGCTATTTTGCCGATAGTGAAAAATGCAGCATATTTGGTTTGAATTCAAATACATAAATATTGTATGATTACAGTTGAAGAAG
>JBILUU010000071.1:0-10128 GCA_044370815.1 Bacteroidia bacterium | reverse complement strand
TTACCGAGTCTGATGCGGTTAGCGAGTTGATGGTTACCAACCCTAATGATGGTGAACAATCGATGATGATAAAATCATAGTCATCTTTGATTTTTAATAATGCCGAACGAACCATTTGTTCGCGATCGGGCATGTTGATGATTTCTATTTCTGCACCCACTAAATCGATATGTGCAGGAAGCAAATATAAATTTGGCGTTGATGTTTCCAAGATGATATCTGCCGGTTCGGCTTCATTGATGATACACTCGTAGATGCCTGCTTTAATATTTTTTGGATCAAAGCCCACCCCCGAGGTGGCATTAGCTTGCGGGTCGGCATCAACCAACAAGGTTTTAAATTCGAGCACAGCTAAGCTAGCCGCAAGATTGATAGCAGTTGTTGTTTTACCGACCCCACCTTTTTGATTTGCAATTGAAATAATTTTCCCCATGTTAAACGCTGCTTGTATATTTTTTATATTTCTATTTTTTGTTAGTAATTCCTTGTTTCTCCTATTTCCATAAGGGTAAGTTCTTTGCCTTGATGAGCAAATTTTCCTATGGCTTCCTCGTGGTTGATTTTGATAAATCCAAAGGTGTCATAATGCATCCCAATAATTTTGCGGCACTTAATAAAATCGGCAGCGATGATGGCATTATCCACACTCATCGTAAAGTTATCTCCCAAGCATAGTAAAGCAAAATCGAGTGTTCTGAATTCACCAATCAGCTTCATATCATAGGTAAGGGCAGTATCTCCCGAATAATAAAAATTAGCTTCGTGCGACTCAATGATAAAACCCATTGCCGAACCGCCATAGCTGCCATCAGGCAAACTACTGCTGTGTACGGCTGCTACACACTTCACTTTGCCGAAATCAAACATCCACTTTCCGCCCGTATTCATGGGATGTGTATTGCTTACCCCATTTTTGTTGAGCCATTGCACAATCTCCCAATTGGCTATAACAACTGCCCCACTTGACTGTGCAATTTCAATGGCATCGGCCACATGATCGTAATGACCATGAGAAAGTAAAATGTAGTCGGGTTTGATTGATTTGATATCAATTTTTTCAGCTAAAGGATTGGGTGAAATAAAAGGATCGAACAAAATTTTCTTATTGTTCACCACAATTTCAAAACAAGAGTGACCGTAATATGTTATTTGCATAGTTCTAGTATTATTTTTGACCGGGGCAACACATCAATGTATCCCATATATTTGTGAAGCTCTTTCAAAACCATGCGAATTTACGATTCTTTGCCCTTTAAATGTGTTAATAATTTAAACAGTTTTTTGTTGAAAAAATAAAATGATAACTTTACTAAATGCCACCAACCGTCCCGATAACAAGACCTCTATCATCACCAAAACTTATCAACAGTTTTTAATAAGTTCAGAAGCGGCTTTTCAGGTGCTTACTTTGGAAGAAATTAACCCCTTAAACATGGTTAAGCAAAGTATTGGTGAAAGGCAGCCCGAATTTGAAGCAATTATTGAGCAATACATTGGAAAAAGCGACAAATTAATGATTGTAATGCCCGAGTACAATGGCAGTTTTCCGGGCATACTCAAGCTGTTTATTGATGCGATGCCCCACAAGGCGCTTGAGGGCAAAAAAATTTCACTAACAGGTGTGGCCACTGGAAGAGGTGGAAATTTGCGCGGGATGGATCATTTAACTGGCATATTGCATTACTTGCATGCCCATGTTATGCCCTATAAATTACCCATTTCGGGTATTTCTAACATTATTCGTGAAGGAAAAATAGCTGACGAAATTGTATTAAGAGACATTCAGAAACAGATTGCTCAATTCATTGTATACTAGGCAATGTGTGCAATTGATGACTTTGCCAATTGTAAAAATCAGCTCTCGGATCGCATACAGAAATTAATACCGATTACACTTTCAACCCAGATTACGCATTAGAAATGCGTAAACGATAAATAAATTGTAAATCAGATTTTTACAAATCTGATAACATTTTCTATATCGGGATTAACCCAACTAAAGCAAGTAGTTCGATTTTCCAAATCTCCTATTGCTTAATTTGGGTTCAATTTAGTCCAATTGCGGCTTAACCTTATTGGACTAAATTCTGTTTTTCACTAGGTAAAATTACTCTATAATCAATTTGGGATATTTGATTTTGTCGCTCACAATAAACGAGCTGGGAAATTGCGCACTGATTTGGCTTAGATAACCGGCAGCTTCCAATTTGCTCCTGTAGTCGCCTACACGCACCCTAAAATTAGGACTTTGATAACTATCGTAGGCTGGTATGTCGGGAAATTCTTGAAGGAATTTGGTTTTAATTTCTCGTGCTTTTTCACGCTCATTCCCAAAGTGTATTTGTATTCTGTACCCCGGTATGCTTTGCTTAAGTTTGTTCAGCGCCACATATTTTTGCTGAAGAATAATAATGTCATCATCGGCATTCATCACCAAAGAGTCCTTGTTTACAGGCATGGTTTGAGCATTACCAGTAGCAGCAAGGCCCGCTATTAGGATACAAACTAACAACACTGATTTTTTAAAGTTTCGAAGGCAATAGATCATAGGTATGCTTTTAATTTGATGTGTTCAACAACAATTGTTCCACTACTTTGGGGAAGTGCTGATGTTCTAATTGGTGAATTTTTTCTGCCAAGGATAACACTGTTTCGTCTTTCTCCACCGCACATTTCGCTTGAAAAATTATCTTTCCCTCATCATACTCATCATTTACAAAATGAATGCTAATCCCACTTTCTTTTTCCTTAGCATTGATCACGGCCTGATGAACTTTGTCTCCGTACATGCCCTTGCCGCCAAAAGAGGGCAGCAAAGCAGGATGAATATTAATGATGCTATTGGGAAATGCATCAATCAATCGCGGATGGATTTTTCTTAAAAAACCGGCAAGCACAATCACATCAACTTGGTTTTTATTCAACAACTGCAGCACATTATCTGGATTTTCAAACTCACTGTTTGCCATCACAAAAACAGGCACTGCCAATCTTTTACATCTATTGATAACGCCCGCATGTGGGTTGTTGGTGAGCACAAAAACCACCTTAGCAGTATCGTGCTGATTGAAATAACTAATCAAATTTTCGGCATTACTTCCGCTTCCGGAGGCCAATATGGCAATCTTCTTCAAATTCAAAAAATGAGCCGCTAAATTAACTATGTTTTGTTAGATTGTTGACATGCGAGAGATTTTTTTATGTTATCAGATAACAATCTCAAAGGAATTTTTAGCAGTATTGATGGAAATTTATTGATGGACAGTCCCCAACTTTTCAATCAAATTGGTGATGCCCACAAAATCATCTACACCAAGCTGTTCGGCCCTTTTATCCAATAAATGACTATCGATGGAAGCGCCTTTTAAAATAGGTTTCAGGGCATTCCTCAATGTTTTTCTACGCTGATTGAATGCTGTTTTCACTACCGCAAAAAATAAGCGATGATCGCATTGTATATCTGCTGTTTTTCTTCTTACTAATCTAATTACAGCCGACTTCACCTTTGGGGGTGGAATAAACACATGTTCATGCACTGTAAAAAGGTATTCTACTGTATAAAACGCCTGACACAGCACACTTAAAATGCCGTATGTTTTACTTCCCTTGGGTGCTGCAATTCGCTCGGCCACTTCCTTCTGAAACATGCCCACCACACACTCAACTTGTTCTCGGTTTTCGAGTGCTTTGAATAATATTTGAGAGGAAATATTGTAAGGATAATTGCCAATCACTGTTAGTTGTCCGTCAAATAATTTTGATAAGTCAATTTGTAAAAAATCTTGCTCCACAATGCTATCAGAAAGTGCAGGATAATGCTGTTTCAAATAAGCCACCGAGTCTCTGTCTATTTCTGAAAGTTTTAGCTGAATGTTGGGTAACTGAGCCAAGTATTTGGTAAGCACACCCATGCCGGGCCCTACCTCAATTACGTGATGTAAGCTGCTATATGGTGGAAGCGCTGCCACAATATCTTGCGCAATTTGCTCATCCTTTAAAAAATGTTGTCCTAAATGCTTTTTTGCTCTTACGTAGTTGCTCAAATCTTTCTTGTTAAATGATTAAAGCACTTCGAGTAAGGTACGAAAAGCCACAAATTTTCCCGGATAACGCTCTGTTACTTCTTTTTGTAAGGCGGGCGCAAATTCAGTTTTGTATGTTTCATAAACCAACATATCGTGGGCGGTGTATTGTATCGCATAATTAATACCGGTTTCCTCATCACCTATGATTTTACAGATTCTATTTTCAATAAAACATCCTGTTGCCATAACATCAGGTATATGAACGGCCTTCATCCAATTAAGCCATTCTTCATGTATATCTTTATCAATATTTATGGTTACGTTGTAAATAATCATCTTCGTTTATTTAGTCATTAGTTAATGCCATCACCACGCATTTTGCGGTAACGTTTGCGCGCCTCTACGGTATATAAACTGGCAGGATAGTTGAGCAAAACATCTTGATAAAGTTTTTTTGCCTTATCGCTATCGTTCAGTTTTTTCTCATACAATTCGGCCAATTTAAAAACAGCATCATCACCCAATAAATCCTCACCATAATTCAAAATAAGTTGCTCTAATTTATCGGCAGCCAACCGGAAATTCCCTTGTTTATAGGCAATTTTATATTTCTTGTATAAAATATCATCGGACAGCGAATGCCCCGGAAACTCTTTGTTAATAGAGTCTAACGTGAGCAGTGCCAAGCTATCATAATTTTGAAAGCTCATCAAATCGGCACGAGAAAACATGGTAAGTGGCACAAAGTTGGAGTCAACGGTATTATCGCTAATCAACAATGAAAGCTCTAAAGCATCGTTGGCAATAAGTTTGCTGGTGGCTCCTTTCAGCACATCAAGTTGTGCTTGCGCCCATTCGAACTCTCCTTTATAAAATGAAAGACGGGCATTTCTAAACTTGGCCTCCTGCCCTATCGCATCGTACTTAAAACTTTTATCTACCTGACCATAAAGCAATGCGGGCTCCCACATTTCCCCTATAAAAATATAAATATCGCCCAACTCGAGTTTACACTCTGCAAGCATTTCGGCACTTGCATTTTTGTAAGTAAGAGCAACTTGAAGAAGCTCTATAGCTTGCTCGGGTTCTCCTTTATAAAATGCTTTTAGGTGAGCCAAACCTCTAACCAACCCGATGCTTTCAGCATTATAACCCATATCTTTAAGGGCTGTAAGATAAGTAGATTCGAGGTCGCTAATATCTTTGGGATTAAAGCTATTTGATTCGGTTACTTTCTTTTGAATGGTATTTACAAATTCTGTCCTGGCATAGCTGTAGTATGGATTTGAGGTTCCTTTTTGCACCTCATACTCAAAGCACTTAATAGCTGCATCGTAATCAAAATTTGACAAACAAATCTGTGCCAATTGAAGCACCCTGCCAACAAGTTCTTTACTTCGTTTCTCAGCTGCCTTCGCTTGTAAAAATGCCGAGTCAAAATCTTTCTGCTGAATGAAAAACCAAATCAACATCTCGGTGTAGGCATAATTATCGGGATATTGTTGAATATTTTTCAATAACTGCATGCGAAACTCCTCGGCACGGGGCGATTTAAAATCATCACTAAAATATCCTTGAAGTAAATTCTGTACCTGAGTAATATAAAACTCATTAAATTTGATTAACTCAAGATATTCTTTAAACATGTTTTTGTAATCGTTCTTATCGGCATAAGCTTGTGCCAACTCCATATTAAATGTATACTCATCACGCATCAACTTTTTTCCTTCAGTCAAGGTGGTTATGGCATAATCAGACTCTTTATATCTGTTGAATGCTTGACTCAACTGAATAATTAATTCTGGATTACGCGTCATTTTATTGATGGCTTCATTGTATTCCTTTTTCGACTTTTCATCTTGTCCGCTGAGTCGATAAATGTATCCCAAATGCACTTTTAAGGTCAGGTTGTTGGGACTTTTCTTGATTTGTTTTTTAATGAATTTTTCTGCCTCGGTAAAATTATTGAGGGCAAGCAAACTTTCTAGATAGCCATCAAAATAAATCTGCGCATTCGTTTTGTTATAGAGCTTTTCAAAGAGTATGGCAGATTTGTCGAATTCTCTATTATCGAAAAACTGCTTCGCCAACAATTCGTCAGTATCGGGCTGAGCAAGAGCTACGAAGGAATACAATAAAAAGAAAAACAGACAAATACGTTTCACGAATAGCTTATTTTTTGTTGGCAGCTGCAGTTTCTAAACTATCTTTCAACTTTATTACTAAGGGATGAAGCGAATCAAACAATGATAAGCGGTAGGTATGTGAGGTACTCTCCATTGCAATAAAAGAAATAATTTGCAGTGCTTTTTCTTTTTCCACTTCGTAATATTTTTTGAAAGATGCTTCATCCATTTCACCCGAAGAAAAATCATGTTTCAAATTCTTCAGTTGCTTTTTACAAAGCTCCAATTCTTTTTCCATGTACTTTTCGCGAACCTCCTCATAGTCGCTACCTTCGCCCTTTTTAGCTCCTCCCTCTTCTTCCTCCTCACCACAAACAATTGCATAATTACTCATTAAAAAAACCTTATCACGATTGAGCGTATCATTGATCAACGGTTTAATTTTTTCGAGATTCTCGCTCGCTATTTTTGCCGACTCCTCCACCTTTTCAAAATCAATTTCCTCCAACATTTTTTCAGAGTTATCGAGCACAGTCAATAGAGAATCAATGATTTTTGTTTCGGCATTCTCAATCTTTTTACCACAAGAGAAAAGTAATGATACCCCGAAAATACATATAATAAATTGAAATGTTTTTTGCATACGCTTTTAATTAATCATATCGAAACCAGTATACTTTACTAAAACCTCAGGCACTTTAATCCCTTCTGGTGTTTGATTATTTTCTAAAATAGCAGCTACAATGCGTGGCAAGGCCAATGCACTTCCGTTAAGGGTATGCGCTAAGGCTGGCTTATTACTTCCATCGCGGTAACGCAATTTTAAACGATTGGCCTGAAAGCTTTCGAAGTTTGAAACCGAACTTACCTCCAACCATTTTTCTTGAGCAGCACTATAAACTTCCATATCGTAAGTAAGGGCTGAGGCAAAACTCATATCACCACCACAGAGGCGCAGAATACGAAAAGGTAATTGCAATTGCTCCAATAGACCTGCCACATAACTGCGCATTTCCTCAAGCGTTTCGTATGATTTTTCGGGATGTTGTATTTGAACAATTTCCACCTTATCAAATTGATGTAAACGATTTAATCCTCTTACATCTTTACCGTAAGAGCCAGCTTCTCTGCGAAAGCAGGGTGTATAGGCTGTATTTTTAATAGGTAAATCTTCTGCCTTTAAAATCACATCTCTGTAAATGTTGGTAACCGGCACTTCAGCAGTTGGAATCAAGTAATATTCATCCATACCTACGTAATACATTTGGCCTTCCTTATCAGGCAACTGACCGGTGCCGTAGCCGGAGTCTGCATTTACCAATATTGGAGGTTGCACTTCGGCATAGCCCGCCTCGGCCGATTTATCCAAAAAGAAATTGATGAGTGCACGTTGCAATTTTGCCCCTTTTCCCTTGTACACCGGAAAACCTGCTCCAGTAAGCTTTACACCCAACTCAAAATCAATAATATCATATTTTGCACACAAATCCCAGTGAGGAGAAGCCTTTTCATGCAACTTAGGAATATCTCCATGAGAAAAAACCACTTCATTTTCGGCAGGTGTGTGGCCTGCTGGAACCGATTGGTGAGGTAGGTTGGGCAGTTGAACTAAAATATCATGCAGTTCTTTTTCGCAATGCTCTAATGCCTCTTGTAGTGCTTTACTCTTTTCTTTGAGATTGGCTGTTTCTGTTTTAAGCGTAGTTGCCTCTTCTTTTTTTCCCGATTTCATGAGGGCACCAATTTGCTCCGATAATTTATTGCCTTGAGACAACATTTCATCGAGCTGATTTTGGATTCTTTTACGATCATTGTCTTTCTCAATTACAGCATCTACAAGCTCTAAATGTTTGAAATTCTTTTTTTGAAGGCGCGTGATCACCGCTTCCTTATTCTCGCGCAGGTAATTGGCTAGTAGCATAATTTAATAAAATGATTAATCTTTCAAATGTTGGTTATGACTTCAAAAGTAATCAAAATATAAAGTTCTAAACCATACAAACGCTGATTTTGGAAATTTTTATCAATTTTTAGATTTTAATAAACTTTACACTCTTTAAAATCCTCCCATTGACTGAAAGAGTAACGAAATAAAAGCCTTCGTTTAGCTCGTTGATATCAATATTTGTGCTGTTTGAAATATTTGTTTGACTAGGTATTACTTTTTCAATTACTAACTGGCCTTGTAAATTATATATAGATAGGTTAACATGTGAGCAATCTTCAGTGACAGCAAACTGAACATTAACACTTTGCTTGGCTGGATTGGGAAAGATTGTAAACTTATTTTTATTATCACTGATATCCTCAATCCCAACAATTTGCTCAACTCCACAAATTTGTCCGTTTCTTTTAAAATAAATTAGGGAAGAAGTGATATAATGACTCGTAAAATTAAATCCCCCAAATAAATTATCTTCATACAATGTTTGGCCTAAACCTATAACATATTTAGTTGTAATGGTGGCTGCGGGGCCTTGCGTATCAACGCCACCCCAGCAAGTATCAATAGCACAGAACGCCAAATTATAAGGCTCATTTACCATATTCAACTCCCAATAATTTGACCCACAAGTTGTACCAAGTTTGAAATTTTTATAATGTTGACCATCAAATATTTCATATGGAATACCAGCAATCACATCATTTCTTAAATATCTTAAATAAATTGTATCTAAAATTTGTGTGTTAGTTAATAGATTATTAGTATTTCTCGAAGCCAAATATATTAATGAGTCAGGAGTCAATGTTTTGTTTAAAATGGTGTATTTAATATATTTGCTGTAATCAGTTACATACCAACCCCATGAAGGATTGCTATGATTTGAAGCAAGATAATATTGATATTCATCACCTACAGCATAATCATACAACATTTCATTATTAAGCTCAAAAAAGCCTGCAGAGGTTGATTGGTCGCCAAGCAATTGAAGAGTATTGATTTGTGCAGGAAAGCTGTCAATTTTAAAGAAACTGATCAAACCCAGCTGTTTTCCAACAGCAATTTGAAATTGATTCAGTGCCGAACTGATTTGATTGCCTAATAAATCCGTGTGATAAAGGTGATAATAGTTAACCGAATCGCTTAAGCCCAAAACCTGGGTTAAGGATGTGTTGGCATAACTCATTTTTAACATTTGAGTACCATCGATGTAAACCAGATTGGTATCGTTCATGTTGGTATTAAAATTAAAGCTAATTTCATCGCCATCATCTTGCAAAAATGTATAAACACTATTGTTGGTGTTTAATACAGATGAACCTGCCCAGCCTGTTTTGTTTTGCTTCAAACACATATTTCCTCCCCAAAATGAACAAGAGTCGCTGTAAAATGGATTTTGCTGCACATTAAGTTGTGGAATATACACTGAATCAATTAGGTTGAAATAAGCATCCTGAAATGTAAGACTATATGTTTTACCTGCGCTATCTCTAAACAATTTCTCAGTTGATGAATTGAAGGGAGCAAAATTTTGGGCGGCCAATTGCAAGCTGCTCAATAAAAAAACAATTTGTAAAATATTTTTCATGGCATTAATTTTCTTCATTTCTGAGGTTTAACTGGGTGTTAACCTTCATTAAAAACTCAGTTATACATTTGAGTAAAGTAAATATAAATAAAAACTTTGAGTAAAGCAAATATAAATAAAAACCATGCACCTTCAATTAACGATTTGCGTGCAAACGAAGGCCGCGAAACCAACGCGCTGAACAGCAAACCTATTACAAATTTATAAAAGAAATACGAACTTCCAAATTAGCACCAAACCAGCGGCTATCGCTTGCATGCTGTTATAACTAGTAGGGCATGCTGTGGTTATAAATTATTCTAACAGAAACTATGCAGCAACCTTTTTCTTTTTAGTCAGTACTTTCACTTTCGGTTTAGAATTCTTTGCTTTAATTTCATTCATTAGTTTTCTAAAATCACGTAGTTCTTGATCTGTCCATGGTTCAGATTTAACAGTGAAATCAAC
>JBILUU010000411.1:0-2663 GCA_044370815.1 Bacteroidia bacterium | reverse complement strand
GGTGCTTTTAAACCGAGCTGTGGTATCTTCCCAACTACCATAAAAGTTTTCTTCCGCCAAGGGATTTTCAATTTGTTTTATTGAGTCGTATTCTAAAAATTTATAGCTGCTGTTTTGATAAAATATTTTGTAGTAGAAGCGTTGACTTTTCTTTGCGGTGTTTTTAAGCTCAAAACGAAACCTAAAATACCCATTTGATACATCTGCCCGAGTGGGAATTTCAAAGCCATCAATAGCATTGCTATAATTTAGTGAAATTGTTTTTAATACCTTTTGATGAGACTGATAATTAGCAGTTGCATCAAAATCCTTAATCTCAAAAGATGTTATTTTAGAAACTTGTTGTTGCTGCTCCTGATGGCATGACACAAAAATAAAAATCACTAAAACAGCATGTAAGATGTGCAATGATTTTAATTGTTGAAATTGATATAGCATTGTATTCATAACCTTCATTGTTGGTGATAAAAGTTAATGACATTAGGCAACTCGATATTTTGCTCTACCTCTCTGCATGAAGATTCCTGATCATTTTTATTAGAACAATTAAAACTACATATCAACAAACTTTTTTGAGTTGGTGAAATAAAATTACCACTTATTAATTTGGTGTATTCATAATATTTTGGATTACAATTTTTTTTAAATCCTGCAAAAGCAATGTGTGCATTTAAAGAGAGGTCTTGCTGCTTTTGACACAGTTTATCCAATTCAAATCGCCAGTTATTGTTGAACTTCAGAAAACTACCTTCATTCCAATCAAGTAGCATATCATGTTCTGCTAAAGCTGCATTTTTGTGATTTTTGCCATAAGTTGATTGTTGCCATTGCTTATTTATTAGCACCAGTATGCTGAGTTGCCCAGTCTGGGTTTTTACTAACACCGATTTTTGCTCTCGAAGTAGATGATTGGAGACACTAACAAAAGCTTCATCATTTATCCATTTTAAAGGAAACTCACTCGTTGATTTATAAAACGAAATCCAATTTGATTTTTCAAAGTGAAATAGTTCCCATGCCCTTGTTTTAGTATTCACCACCAACAAATCGGCCACATGATCAGCATCAAAATCGCCCCCAAAAAATAAATTATTTTTATTTAAACATACATGTTGCTTGTCTTTGGTTTGCCAAATAGTTTCCATTTTACCAGAAGACATGTTAAAACAAATCATTCGGGCAAAAGCATTACCGATGAGTAAAATACTCTCAGTTTTGTTGCTGGATGTATGATAAAAAGCATGTATGAGCTTGTCGCCCGGAGTATACTCGGGCAAAATAGCTATATGGTTGGTATCTAAATGTAAGTTATGGTAATTGTGCATTTGCTTGGTTTCAAGATCTGCTGCAATGCTTTTTCGCTCGGGTTGATCGCCATAAACAATATGTAAATCATCGACAAATGCTCCTGTTTTTCCTTTGTTCCAGATACTCACCTCAATTTCATCTTCTGCATTAAACTTGTCGACAGGTATATTTACAGCCGAGTTTAATTTTGTCCATTTGTTTAATGGAAACACTCCGTTGAGTGTACTTTTTCCATGCCAAAATTTAACTTCCCCGGTATTTTTATCAACAGATGAAAAAGTCAATACCAAATCATGATGCTGCTGTGTTGGATATACCCACACAGAGGCAGCAATTTTAGTAATGATGCTACTGCTTAAGTCTGAGAATTTCTTTTTAAAAGCAATACCATATTCCGTACCATCAGATAAATCGCAGCTCATTTTTCCAGAGTGTGCTAATGAGTATTTAATTTTTTCACTTCTTATTAGCTGTGCCTTCTCCTCAAAGTCGAAATAATAATTGGTGTTTATCGACAATGAGTTGCTTTCCGCTGCATGCCTACCAATCAACATGCATTTAAAATCATCTACCCACAACTTTTCTTTTCCACTATTCCAAAGATAAATGTAAAGGATACACTTTTGCGTGATGAGCGCTGGATTGATTTTAAATCCAATTTTAAGTGACTCCCATTCATTAGTTTTATTATTAACAAGCTGATAACCGTTCCATGCAATGCTTTTGCCCGTTCCATCGTCAATGCTAAACACTAATTTTAAATTTTCTATTTTTTGGGCTGCGTTGTACATCAAAGCTATTGAAAGGCTGTCGATACTGCTGTAGGAATTTATACTGCTCATTGGAATTTTAAAGCCCGCACTATATTCGACTTCGCTATTGAGGTACAATGATTTCTTTCCTGAAAAAAATTTGGAGGTGGTCACCCTCACATCATCAAAACTTTCAATAGCAAGTTCCTCCTCATAAATAGTAAAAGTTTGTAGCTGTTTATCAACTTTTTTGACTTCGGTTATTGTCTCCTTTTTATTTCTGTTGCCATTGCAAGCAGCACCAATTATAAAAATAAAAGCAATAGGCAATAACCTTTTTAGCATTATTAAAATGAGTCTTTAACTTATGGTTTGAATTGCATTAAACAGGTCAAATATAAAAATCAATATTGTAACCTCAAGGGATTTATTGTTTTTGTTGAACCCGAATTAATGAGTAAAAATAAGTGTTGTGCTTAAACCCAAATTCCGCATTAGAAAATGCGGAATCGCTAAAACAGCTGTAATTCAATCCATTGGTTCAATGGATTGAAAACACCTGCTAAGCGGGATTGCCCTCATAAAATCACTAGTGCGTTACAT
>JBILUU010000410.1:0-2682 GCA_044370815.1 Bacteroidia bacterium | reverse complement strand
ACCATTGGCATAGGCCCTGGTAAAGCAAATACTTTTTTGACATAAACTATCGAGAAATGGAGTCAAGGATTCTTTTTTGTTGGCAAGTCCGGTGTACTCGCTACCCACACTTTCGAGTATAATCATCACCACATTTTTGCGGGTAAATGCCAGGGTATCTTTCGGATAATGTAAAGGAGAATATATACTTTTTAGTTGTTGATCATTAAAGTATGTCAACTTTGACAATTGCATTTTATTGGCCGATTTCATGATACAAAAAGGCGTATTAAGCACCAAAGCAACCTGCTTACCCGTTACATAACTCGAAGCTACAATCATATCGAGTGGGCGGTATTGCCAACCTCCTCTTGCACCCAAAACCATTAAGGGAGTAAACAATAAAAACAACCCGGTAAGCTTGGTTAATATTGACTTACCCGATTGATGCAATTCAACAGCTGCTGCATTTTTTCTGAAAAATACAAGCGTAGCAACAATGCTTATCCATAAAAGTAATACATACCAATAATCAATTAAATAACGCGGCAAAAGCTGCATACCATCATTATCGCCCGATAGCGCCTGAAACAAATCGTAGGTCGATCTCTTTTGTATAAACTCAAAAAATGCAATATCAATACAATTAAACAACAGTGCCAGTGAATTAATCAGCACAAACAGTATTTGCAAAACCACTTGGTAAAATCTATTGGCAGTAAAATTAAAAGGCAGCAATTGTGCCATAAAAATAACACCGTTTGTCCAGCATACAGCCGATAAATCAAAACGCATTCCGTAAAAAAAGGCCACTGCCGGATTACCGCTATGTTTGAAATAGCTGTAATTGAAAAAATAAAATAACAGGCGGGTTAAGCCATACAACCCCATCAACAACACAACTTGTTTGAAAACTGCTTGATATCTCTTCCAATACATGTTACAAAGGAACTAAAAATAAGGCAAAAAAAAAGCCACTCTTGAGGAGTGGCTTTTTATCAATCAAAATAAAATTATTGCTTGTTCCAAGTTGCTGTGCAATTGTCAGAACCCGCAGAGTAAGAAATACTGATTTTCTTACCATCCGGCTCGATTGTACCAGTACCTGACATTGTTAAACCCGAATAAGTGCCTGAAGCCAAAGTAATTTTCTCATTGAAATCACCTGATAAAGTAGCAGGGATATTGACAACAGTTTGAAAGTTACCAAAGTTAGTCAAAACAATTGAAAGATCGCCTGAACTACCTGTAGTGATGCTGCAAGAGTATGCAGCCACATTGCCGAAGTTACATGATTCGGTAGTTGAGTAAGACCCACTTACAGTAGAGCTTTTATGCTTTACAGTAACTTTTCTTGTTACAGCTGTTGCAGCGTTTCCAGCTTCATCAGAGCAGTTGTAAGTAATGGTATAAGCACCTGCTTTAGTTTTGTCAACTGTTCCAGTAATTTTAATGCTTGTGCTTACATCGCTTTCATTGTCCTTTCCGTCTTTGTCGGTTGCAGTTGCACCTTGCTCTGTATAATCAGAACCTAAATAAATAACCACTTCTGCATCACCTTTAAGTGTAATTACAGGAGCGTTGGTGTCGTCTTTACCACAGCTGGCAAGAAACATAGTACCGGCTAAGAACATGGCCGAGGCAATCGATAAAATTTGTTTTTTCATGCTTTGTTTTTTTAGTTTATTTATTTGCGACAAATATAGGGTTTAAACCAATAATTTCAAAAAAGATTTTTTTTTAACTATTAATTGCTACATTTGCGCGCAAAATTAACCTAAACACACAACCCAAAATGAAAAAAGTAATCTATTCTGTTGCAGTAGCTGCAACAATGTTAATCGTAGCTTGTGGGCCAAGCGCTGAAGAAATTGCAAAAAAAGAGGCTGCTCGTATGGATTCAATTGCAAAGGTAACTGCCGATTCATTAGCTGTAATTGAAGCCGAAAAGCAAAAAGCCATTCAGGATTCAATCAACGCTGCCATGGAAAAAATGAAGCAAGATTCTATCCTTGCTGCCGAAGAAGCTGCTGCTAAGAAAAAAGGTGGCAAAACAAAACCAAAGCCTAAAAAAGAAGAGCCAAAAAAGCCTGAACAAGGTACAAATACAACCGGTGCTGGTGGTAGAGGTGGTTCATCTGACGGCCAAAACAAAACAGGTGCTGCAGGTAGAAAATAATTAATAAACACGAACATAAATGAAAAATAAATTTTCAATTCTTTCAGTTGCTGCCATGTTTGCAGTTGCTGTTGTAGCTTGTGGTCCAAGTGCCGAAGACAAAGCAAAAAGAGACAAAGAAGTTGCCGATTCAATTGCCATGCAAGATTCAATTGCCATGGAACTTGAAGCTCAAAAAGCAATGGCTATTGCCGACTCTTTAGCAATAATCGAAAAAGCAAAAGCCGACTCATTGGCTGCCGATTCAGTTGCAAAAGCTTCAACTAAAAAGAAGTAATTGTTTTAAAGTAGCTTAAAAACGCTTCCCAATCTGGGAGGCGTTTTTTTTTCTCCCACTTTTATCAATTGGGCGTTGCCCTCCTTTGGTCGGGCCGCGCTCACTGCTATCATATTGTTTGCTACTGTGCTGCCCCAAGGCCAAAACAATATGGATATCCGCTGCAATCGCTAACGCGGCATTCATCTTTTGATTTGTGTAAATCTTATACCAATTGCATTTATTTTTTAGTTCAAAAAAAAATAAA
>JBILUU010000409.1:0-2683 GCA_044370815.1 Bacteroidia bacterium | reverse complement strand
CTGAAACCTATTTGGATTTGGGATTCAACGTTAAACCCAAATTCCAATAATGTGTTTGAATTATTGGAATTTGGATTAAAGCAGCTTCAGTTAAGCTGCTCTAACGGTTCCGCATTTTACAGTGCGCAAGTATGGAGCAATCAACAATATACTTTGCTATATTACTATTTTACAACTTGAAATTTACTCACGTAATAATTACCATCTTTAGGACTGTTTAACGTTACCATATACAAACCAGCCGGCATATCGTTGGTATTAATCATTATGGTACTGTTGTATCCTCCCAAGAACTTGCTGCTGAATGCTTTGCCAGTTATATCAGTGATACTAATGGTTGAATTGTCTCTTACATGATTTAAATAAAATAAATCGGTGGCAGGATTAGGATACATGGTAACTTTTATCTCATCATTCTCGGTGATTCCAGAATTAGTAAGCGGATCATAGTAACTTGCACTAATGATTTGCATATTCAATGCATCAAGGTAAATTGTCATAAGCAAGCAATTTGCTCCTGCTCTTACAAATGAATAGGTTATCGTTGAATCGCTGTAACTTACTTCATTAGGACTTACAGGGGGATTGTAACTTGTAGAATCAACTGAATAAGTGAACTGTTTAATTCTAATCACATTGCTGAAATTTCCGAGAGGCGTTGTCAGGGTTCCTGTGGCATCAGCCACAAAATTTTGCACAAAACTGTTTTTTGAAGTTACAGTTGTTACATTGGGCACTGTAGCAGTAATCTGAAACTTGGCAACATTATTTCGCGTGCTGTTGAGTGAAAAAGGAGTTGGAATCATTAACCTGTTTGGATTAAAATCAATATGATTAAGATTGAGTCCAACTTGAGGATTATTAATCAAACCCTGATCGTAAACACCATCTATGTATAAACCATCTGCATTCATCTGAATTGGTGTTGCATTCGAATCAGCAGGAATGTCAAGTACTACCGCATCAGCATTAGGAAAAAGAGTATTTAAATTCATATATGCCGGAGCATTTGAAACAGGCTCAAAGTTGACTCCCGTAGTATCACTAACCGTAAATGAACTAGCGTAATTCCATGTTTGGCCGGCACCTGCAGCACTCACCGAAATATTGGCTGCGGCCGTATCAATATACTCAATCCAAAGTGAACCTGCAATAGGTAGGTTGGCAGAGGTAATCGTTTGTGAAATTGATTGTGTAACAGAATACATCAATAAAATAATGGTAATTGTTTTTTTCATAGTTTTTTGTTTTAAAATAAGTACGAATTGATAATGATTATTACAACTTATATTTGTTAGGACTAAAATTGCTTAATAACTGAAAACCTGCGATTGGGCGTTCCCTCCTATTGGTGTCCACCCTACTTTATAGCCATAAGCACACAACAAGCTGGAGGCATTTCCGTTTTGATCAACACCAAGGTCGAGTGTTACATTGTAAACGCCTGCAACATTATGTTTTAAACTACCCATTGTCGGCCGCCAAAATCCGCAGTAAGAATTTGATACCCAAGGGGCGATATAGTTGGTTATAAAAGGTTGACCATTTCTGTTCACTCCCCAAGAGTCGGTGTTGGGTGAGTTGTTTACCAGCGTATCACCATTAGAGGTAAATTTAACATAAGCATAAGGGATACCCGGAGTGGCATTGGCTTGCACATAGTCCCAAGTTGTTAATCTTGCTGAATTCCATGTTGCCTGTGTTCCATCACTAAATGCTACCTGAATATTTAACGCACGCTCTTGAAAAGTAAAATTACTGGTACCCAACAAAAAGGTAAGCCAATTAATGCCATTCACATTTTTAAGTGTTTTTTCTCCGTTAAATGTAATTGATTTATTGTTGCTCAATTTGGTTACTTTAAAATTGATAAACGTAAACTTCAACACTGAGCCCGCATTTTTCCATTTATTTCCGTTCACTAATTGAACCTTTATTTGACCGCTCCTGGTGCGTGATGGACTGAAGCAAGGTGTTATCCCATCAAAATTATAAAACAGTATTTTGTTGGCTATTTGACTACTGTCGATGGTTACACCGCACAACTCACTCGAATAACTTGCACTGGTTCGCCCGCCAATACTGGTATTGTCAATAGAACTATTGATATCGTTATTGATATTATCAGATTCACTCTTGATGTCATTGGCATCTTCGTTGAATTGTTTGAGATTTTCCTCAAGTACAACAGTTTCTTCTTTTTTCTTGCATGAGGAAATGATTGATGCCCCAATAAAGCACATTAGTATTAATAGCTGTATCCTTTTCATATCGAATATTTGTTTTGAAATTATTGTTAGCAATGATTTACTGTTATAGTTTTGCAAAAGTAACTACTTTTTTAATTTGATTTTCAGCAATTTAGCATAATTTTAAAAATAATTATTAAACACGCTAAACATCTTTTAAAAGTGTGTGTTTATATCAATGAATTACGAAAGTAATTTTTTTCATGGTGGAAAAGGGGGTGCAGCCTAACAGCTGTGCCCTTTTTATTTTTTCCAAAGTTCAAAAGCTTGCTCTGCCTGAAATTTTAACATTGAAAGACCATTCATTACTGATGCGCCTTGCTCTGCTCCCATTCTCATAAATAGTGTCTCGGCTGGATTATATACCAAATCGCAAAGCAAATGCTCTGTTCCAATAGCCTTGTATGGAATTAATGGTGCTTCCTCACTATTGG
>JBILUU010000070.1:0-10215 GCA_044370815.1 Bacteroidia bacterium | reverse complement strand
CATTAGCAATACCACAATCAGAGCCATTCACCGAAAGGAACAACTCCATTTCGCGCATGCTATTGGTAAAGATCGAAGATGACAAACCTTGTGGAACACCATTTTGCATGGCTATGGCCTCTTCAATATGTGTATATTTCATTACATATAAAATTGGTGCAAAAGTTTCTTGTTGCACAATTTCGTATGTGTTTTGAGCTTCAATAATACAAGGCTTTACATAGCAACCACCTTCGTATCCTGCAACTTCCTGCACACCGCCATCAACAATCATTTTACCACCTTGTGCTTTAGCTTGCTCAATGGCATTTAAATAATCGTTTACAGCACCTTTATCAATCAATGGACCTACGTGATTATTTTTATCTAATGGATTGCCTATGCTCAATTGTGCATACGCCTTTTTAAGCACATCTAAAGTTTTATTGTAAACACTTTCGTGGATGATTAATCTACGTGTAGAAGTACAACGCTGACCAGCTGTTCCAACAGCGCCAAAAACAGCACCTACAAGCACCATATTTAAATCGGCATGTTCAGAAACAATAATAGCATTATTACCTCCCAATTCTAAAATCGTTTTTCCGAAACGACCGGCAACCACACTCGAAACCTTTCTTCCAATGCGTGTTGAGCCCGTAAACGAAACTAAGGGAATACGATGATCATTATTGATTAAATCACCCATAGCATTGCCGGTAACAAGGCAACTTACACCTTCAGGAACATTGTTATTCCTTAATACCTCAGCAATAATATTTTGACATGCTACGCCACACAGAGGCGTTTTAGAGCTTGGCTTCCATATACACACATCACCGCAAACCCAAGCAATCATTGAGTTCCAACTCCATACAGCTACCGGAAAATTAAAAGCAGAAATAATGCCCACCACGCCTAAAGCATGCCATTGCTCATACATCCTATGTTGTGGTCGCTCACTATGCATGGTTAAGCCATATAATTGACGAGATAAACCCACTGCAAAATCGCATATATCAATAATTTCTTGCACTTCGCCTAAGCCTTCTTGCAAGCTTTTACCCATTTCGTAACTCACTAACTGACCAAGCGGTTCTTTATATTTTCTGAATTGTTCACCCATTTGGCGCACAATTTCACCACGTTTTGGTGCAGGTATATTTCGCCAAACTTTAAAAGCTTCCGTAGCAGTTTTCATCACTGCCTGATAATCACTCTCGGTGGCACAATTTACGCTGCCAATGAGGCTGCCATCCACTGGCGAGTATGAATCGAGTCTTGCCCCCTTGGTATCGAAATGATGAAGACCGGTTGAAGCACCGTAGTTAATATCTTTGATGTTTAATTCTTTCAGAAATTTGGCTACTTCGGCCGATTTTTGAGCTGTTGCTTCCATACAATTTGATTATATATTGTTGTAATTATTTTTTATTTCTTTTGCTTCTATCCTAGCTATTGCTGCATTAAGTTATAGTCTTTCTATACAGATTACGTGCGTTTTAGTTTTCTAGTAATGATTGCATTTTGTGAGTCATAAATGATGCTGATAAACCCAAACAATTGATATTACTAGTCTAAAAAAGGATAACGATAATCAGTAGCGGGAACAAATGTTTCTTTGATGGTTCTTGGCGAAACCCATCTCAACAAATTAATCATACTACCGGCTTTGTCATTTGTACCACTACCGCGCGCACCTCCAAAGGGCTGTTGACCAACTACTGCCCCTGTGCACTTATCGTTAATGTAAAAATTACCTGCGCTATTGTTCAATTTTTTTGTTGCCAATTCAATGGCATATCGGTCTTGTGCAATAATAGCACCTGTGAGTGCATAAACCGATGTTTTATCAACGATATCGAGCGTAGCCTCAAACTCATTGCTATCATATACATAAATAGTTAACACTGGTCCAAAAAGCTCTTCACACATGGTAATGTAATATGGATCTTTTGTTACAATTACCGTAGGCTCAATAAACCAACCTTTTGATTTATCGTAATTGCCACCTGCAATAATTTCAACATTGCTATCCTTTTTGGCAGCATCAATATATTTAGCTAATTTGTCAAATGATTTCTCATCGATAACAGCATTAATAAAGTTGCTAAAATCTTCGGTTGGTCCCATTTTAAACGACTTCAAATCAGCCATTAAAAGGGTCTTTGTTTCTTCCCACAAGTTTGAAGGAATATAGGCCCTTGAAGCCGCGCTGCATTTTTGTCCTTGATACTCAAAGGCACCTCTTGAAAGCGCTGTAACAAGTGTTTTTATATCAGCAGATGGATGAGCCATAATAAAATCTTTTCCACCTGTTTCGCCTACAATGCGCGGATAGCTCTTGTATAAGTGAATGTTGCTGCCTATTTGTTTCCAAATATCCTGAAATACACCTGTAGATCCAGTAAAATGGATACCTGCAAAATCAGGATGTTTAAAAATGATATCTCCTGCATCGGGGCCTGATACGTATACCAAATTGATTACACCATCGGGTACACCGGCTGCTTTGAATAACTGCATCAATACATTGGCGGCATATATTTGGGTGTTGGCAGGTTTCCACACCACCACGTTACCCATCAAAGCAGCACTTGATGGCAAATTACCCGCAATAGCCGTAAAGTTAAACGGAGTTAGCGCAAACACAAAACCCTCTAGTGGTCTTTGTTCAACGCGATTCCAAATGCCGGGTGAAGAAATAGGTTGCTGCTTGTAAATCTCTGTCATGTATTGCACGTTAAAGCGCAAAAAATCAGTAAACTCGCAAGCTGCATCAATCTCGGCTTGATACACATTTTTACTTTGCCCCATCATAGTGGCAGCATTCAATTTCATTCTAAAGGGACCTGCAGCCAATTCGGCCGCTTTTAAAAATATTGAAGCACGATGTTCCCAGCCCATGTTTACCCAATTTTCGCGCGCAGCTAGCGCTGCATCAATTGCTTGCGTTACATGCGTTTTATTTCCTTTGTGATAATGACCAAGTACGTGCTTATGATCGTGTGGTGAAGTAAGCACAGCCGTATCATTGGTGCGCACCTCTTTGTTACCAATATACATTGGTATATCCATTTGTTGTGCACGCATGCCTGCAATAGTATCTTGCAACTGTTTGCGCTCAAGAGAGTTTGGAGCATAATTTTTAACCGGTTCGTTAACTGCTACCGGTACATTAAAAAAGCCTGTCGACATAGGTTTAATTTTTTTAAAATTAGAAGCACAAAGGTAACTTTTTTAGTCATATGGCTTCTACCGATTATTTTGTGTGTGGCCGAATTACAATTCACCTTAACTGACCGACAACAAGAACAAAACAGTATTACATTTGTTAATACAATAGTCATCGCACTGCATGAAAACTCAATATTGCTTTACCCTCTTTTTATCAACACTTTTGCTACTGCAAACTGCTTGCGGTCAACCTGTGAGCAACCCAAAAAACACGAGTAAGCAGGCACAGGTAGAGGCATTAACAGGCATTTCAAATCATCCCTATTATTCACGCACCGATACCGGCAAATTAGTGCTTGACGACAGCATTTGGAAAAGAATCCTAACTCCCGAGTTATATGAAGTTTCACGTCATGCTGAAACAGAACGAGCTTTTACGGGAAAGTACTGGAACACCGAGGATAAAGGTACCTACTTTTGCGCTGCTTGTGGTAACAAATTATTTAGATCAGATGCAAAATTCGAAAGTGGCTGCGGGTGGCCTAGTTTTTACGAACAAGTGAGTCAGCAATCTGTAGTTTTTAAGCAAGATAATAGCTATGGTATGCAACGTACCGAAGCGCTCTGCGGAAGATGCAACGGGCATTTGGGGCACTTATTTGACGATGGCCCA
Organism: Bacteroidia bacterium; assembly: GCA_044370815.1. GTDB lineage: Bacteria > Bacteroidota > Bacteroidia > UBA4408 > UBA4408 > CAIKXD01. The sequence goes on along the minus strand of JBILUU010000070.1, from coordinate 6,386 downwards.
CCGCCAACCGGCAAAAGATATTGCATGAACTCTATAGCGCTCGATTTTGTGCCCGATGCCAAATAACAAACATATGATTAAAAAACTCATTATTATTATTGCTGCAACACTTACTAACTTGCACGCCCAAAATATCAAAACTATGACAAAAGAACATACAGAAATGATTACCCTTGGAGGTGGCTGTTATTGGTGCATTGAAGCTGTTTTCCAAAAACTAGAGGGCGTTACAAAAGTAGAGTCGGGGTTTTCGGGAGGCACCGTTAAAAACCCTGCTTACAGGGAAGTTTGCAACGGGACTACCGGACATGCCGAAGTGGTACAAATTACTTTTGATAACACCAAAACCAGCATAGAAGAAATTTTAAAAGTATTTTTTACTGTGCATGACCCTACCACGTTAAACAGACAAGGGGCCGATGTTGGCACGCAATATCGTTCGGCTATATTTTATCACAATCAGCAACAATATCAAATTGCAAAAACTGTGATTGATAAACTAAACAAAGCAAAAGTTTATGATCATCCTATTATTACTGAATTGAGCGCTTACACAGTTTTTTACAAGGCCGATGATTATCATCAAAATTATTATAATGATAACAAAAATGCGCCCTACTGCCGAATGGTGATACAACCAAAAATAGAAAAATTTGAAAAGGTGTTTAAGGATAAAGTTAAGAAGTAAATCGTTCTATTTACCAGCTACCGCCTGCACCACCACCGCCAAAGCTACCGCCACCAAAACCACCGAAGCCACCACCCCCGGAGCTGCCTCCACCGAAGCCGCCTGATCTTCCGCCTCCAAAGCCACCACCGAAGCCGCCAAAACCTCCCCAAAAAATAGGCCCTGAACTACGATAGGTGCGACCACCAACACCACCTCCGCCTCTGCCAAAAATTTTAATCAACACAATAATAATGATGACAATGATGATAATTTTGAGGATGGAACCTTTTGGTTTTTTTCCTTGCTGTACCGCATCAGGTTTAAACTTTCCGGTAAGGAGGTTAATGATATCCGTAGTGCCCTCATCAAGACCTTGGTAATACTGCTTGTTTCTAAAATTTGGTTTAAACCTATTTTCAATGATCCTGCGCGACATGGCATCAGTAACAAATTCCTCGGTACCATAACCGGTGGCAATAAATACTTTTCGTTCGGCAGGAGCTATCAAAATCAAAATTCCATTATTTTTCCCTTTCTGCCCTATGCCCCACTTTTCACCAAGTTCAAAGGCGTATTCGGCAATATCGTATTCACCAATGCTTTTTAAGGTAACTATGGCTATTTGCGTAGAATTACTGTCGTTAAAAGCCACTAATTTTCTTTCTAGTGCGCTTACCTCATTAGCAGACATCACAGCAGCAAAATCGTTGACCAGTTTTGGCGGATTAGGCCTTTGAGGGAAAGTTTGCGCCACAAGTGCGAATGAAGAAAGCATCAACAAAAACGCTGTAATGATACAGATTAATGATGTGCTTCGCGTGTTGCTTTTATTGGTATGAAATATCGTTGGGAAGCTCATTGCTGTCGTCATGCTTAATTGGGAAATGTTTTTTAAGTGCATCACCGCATGCGAGCACAGCTTCTTTGATTCCCTCAACAAATTCGCCTTTGATAAAATGTTGTTGCATAATATCCTTGCTACGATTCCAAAAATCGATGCCAACTTTTTGGTGAATGCCGACATCGCCAATAATGGCAAATTTATGAGATTCTTCAGCAATATATATCAGTACGCCATTTCTTGATTCGGTAGCTATCATTCCCAACTTTTCAAAAAGCTGCTGCGCACGTTCAACAGGATTTCCACTGCATTTTTTTTCGATATGAACCCTAATTTCACCTGAGGTATTTTTCTCGGCTTCAACGATAGAATCGATAATAATTTTCTCGTTATGGGCCTTTAGCATAACGCCCATGACTAAAACTTAACCGCTGGAGGTCCCTCAGCGCCTCTTACAGCTCTGAAATAACCTATCGTATTAAAGCCAAAAAGTGCAGCAAAAATATTGTTGGGAAAAGTTCTGATCAATAGATTGTAATCTTTCACCGACTGATTGAAATTATAGCGCCTCACTGTTATACGATTTTCAGTACCTTCGATTTGCGTCTGCAGATCGCGAAAATTCTCATTGGCTTTTAAATCAGGATATCGCTCAACAGAGATAAGCAAACGCGACACAGCGCTTGATAATCCGTCCTGCGCTTGCTGATACTTTGCAATATTTTCGGGTGTTAAGTCTGCGGCATCTAATTTAATGCTGGTTGCACTGGCTCGAGCTTTCACAACTTCGGTGAGTGTTGACTTTTCAAAATCGGCATACCCCTTTACAGTATTCACAAGGTTAGGGATAAGGTCATTTCTGCGTTGATATACATTTTCCACTTGAGCCCACTTTTCTCTAACTTCTTCATCCATTTCCACCATCTTATTATAAGAGCCAACAAATAGTTGGTAAATCACGAAAAGAACGATTGCAACAGCGGCTGCAATGATTAATTTTTTCTTCATTTTAAGGGTTATTTAGTAAATTTTAATTATACAATTTTCACTTCATGTATTCTGCTTATAGGAATCACCACACCGCCTTTTAAGATAATTCTTTTATCGGTGGTTGCCCAAATAGTTGTTTCAACTTGCTTGATACTTTCGGTGTCCTCAAAAATAATTTTAATTTTAGTTTGCTCAACATTGCCTAGAGTAGTAGCTCTTTCCAAATCAAGCATTCTGTTTTTAATTTCTTCGCGAGACTTTAAAACTTCGGTACCGGGGAAAGAGAGATTCGCAATACTTTCTTTACTTACAATGATTGGATTTTGTTGCTGACTTTTCATAAAACACAAATTAAATGATTAAACCAAAAATTAAACACATTAACATTGAGCAAATATTATGCCCCAAGAACTTACATCTCTGTTAAGATAATATAAAACGATTGTTTTTGCTAAATGTTACGTTCCATTACAAAATCGTTCATAAAGTAGCCCTCACCAATAGCAATATCAACCTCTTTAATGATTTTAAACCCTTGTTTTTCGTAGAAAAAACGTGCCTTGTTATGTCGATTAACATTTAAAATCAGAGATTTTCCCTCTTTTAAAGCACAATAATCCATCACACTTTTAAGTAATGCATTGCCAACATGTTTACCTTGGTAATCGGGCAAAACATATAGCTTTTGTAATTTAAAGACACCAAGTCCTTCTTTGGAAACAGATGCAAAACCGATGGGATTATCGAGATCCTTGGCTATAAAAAACTGATGTCCTTTTGTCAGCATTTGCTCCTTCAGTGCTTCAAAACCGTAAAAATTTTGGAGCATGTAGGCTAATTGTTCTTTGCTAAGAATATCTATATAAGCAACAGGCCAAACGATTTCTGCAATTTGCCTGATGATAGTAGCATCATTAATATTAGCTTCAACAATTTTCATATTAAAAAATGCGGCAACCCCTCAAAGAGAGAGCTGCCGCATGTATTACTTGTTTAATTTTAGTGACCTAACTCGGCAATAAATTTAATGCGCATCAAACGAATTTCTTCCTCCGTATAATCTTCTTCACCCAACTCCTTCAGAGCTTCTACAATGCTATCGGTTTCAGAATTTTTGAAATAGTCGTAGATCTCTTCTTGTTTATCTTCATCAATCAAGCTGTTGATATAGTAGTTGATGTTTACCTTGGTTCCGGATGATACAATACTCTCTATTTCACTAATGACCTCATCCATTGTCATGCCCTTGGCATTGGCAATATCAGACAAGGATAACTTTCTGTCGATGCTTTGAATGATGTATACTTTTGCTCCACTCTTATTTACAACCGATTTCACCACCATATCCATTGGGCGTGTGATATCGTTTTCCTCTACATACTTGGCAATGAGTTCCACAAATTCTTTACCAAAGCGCAATGCTTTTCCAGCACCTACACCGGTTATTTGCTTCATTTCCTCCATGTTCACCGGATATTGAATAGCCATATCCTCGAGTGAAGGATCTTGAAAAACAACATAAGGCGGTATGCCTTTCTGCTTCGCAATTTTCTTACGTAAATCCTTTAGCAAAGCAAACAGCGTTTCATCGGATGCACCTCCTCTTTGACCGCCACCGCTCGATACAATATCTTCATCGTCTCCCACTGCATCGTAATCTATATCTCTTGTAAACATGATGCTGTGCGGATTTTCAAGAAAATCGCGTCCTTTTTTTGTAACACCAAGCAAGCCATAATTCTCAATATCTTTTTCGAGATAATTATTTACAAGAGCCTGACGAATGATGGCCATCCAGTATTTTTCATTCTCGAAAGAGCCCTTGCCAAACACATCAAGTCCTTCGTGTTTGTATGATTTTGTAGCGGCTGTTTTCACTCCCATGATCACTTGCACCACATGTTTGGCCTTAAACTTTTCTTTTACATCGAGCACCGCCTCCAACACAATTTCAAGACTATCTTGGGCTTCAAATTTTGGTTTTGGATGTCGGCAGTTATCGCACATTGAGTTGCACTTTGAGTCGTCATAAACTTCGCCAAAGTAATGCAACAATGTTTTTCTGCGACAAGCCGAGGTTTCGGCATAGCCAACAGTTTCTTGCAACAGCTGCTTGCCAATTTCTTGCTCTGCTACAGGCTTGCCCTTCATAAACTTTTCGAGCTTCACAATATCATCATAGTGATAAAAAGAAATACAATTTCCTTCACCGCCATCACGACCTGCACGACCAGTTTCTTGGTAGTATCCTTCGAGTGATTTAGGCACATCATGATGTATGACATAGCGCACATCGGGCTTGTCGATACCCATTCCGAAGGCAATTGTAGCAACAATTACATCGGCCTCTTCCATCAAAAACATGTCTTGATGTTGAGCTCGCACATTGGCCTCGAGCCCAGCATGGTAGGGCAATGCCTTAATTCCATTGACCTTCAATGTTTCAGCAATTTCCTCCACCTTTTTTCTGCTGAGGCAATATACAATACCCGACTTCCCTTGATATTGACGGATATACTTGATAATTTCTTTAACTACATCTTGCTTAGGACGAACTTCATAATAAAGGTTTGACCTGTTAAATGATGACTTGTATACCTTGGCATCATTCATAGCCAAGTTTTTAATAATATCCTGCTGAACCTTTGGTGTAGCAGTAGCTGTTAAAGCAATGATAGGCACAGTGCCAATTTGCTCAATAATTGGGCGCAACCTGCGATATTCTGGTCTAAAATCATGTCCCCATTCAGAAATACAGTGTGCTTCATCTATGGCAAAGAATGATATTTGAATATCCTTCAAAAAGCTAACATTCTCTTCTTTATTGAGCGATTCGGGCGCAACATAGAGCAGCTTTGTTTTTCCGTCAGTGATGTCTTTCTTTACTTTGGTAATTTCTGATTTACTTAATGAAGAATTCATAAAGTGTGCAATCCCGTCTTCAGTGCCGAAATTACGGATGGCATCAACTTGATTTTTCATAAGGGCAATCAGCGGAGAAATGATAATAGCAGTACCTTCACTCATCAAAGCAGGCAACTGATAACACATACTTTTCCCTCCCCCTGTTGGCATAATCACGAATGTATCGTTACCGGCAAGCAAATTGGTAATAATTGCTTCCTGATCACCCTTAAAGCTATCGAATCCAAAATATTTATGGAGTGCTTCATGTAGTGATGCAGTTTCAACTTCAGTCATTTTTTTGATAAAATTTAGTTCTAAGGATTAATAAATAATTTTGTGCTAATTTGCAGTTGTAAAGATAAAATAATTTGAAATTGAGGAAGGCAAAAAAAATTATAATTTTCATTTCAATCCATTAACAATTGAAAACAAAACTTCAAATAGAAGAAATTGCAAAAGCCACACTAGAATTAGAAGCGCTGAGTGTGAGTGCGTTAGTCAATTTTATTGATTCCGATTTTACTTCTGCTGTTTCGGCCATATTTCATTCAACCGGAAGAGTTGTTGTTACCGGTGTTGGCAAAAGTGCCATTATTGCACAAAAAATTACTGCCACATTTAATTCAACAGGGACTCCTTCGGTTTTTTTGCATGCTGCCGATGCTGTGCATGGCGATTTAGGTATCATTCAAAAAAATGATATCATTATTTGTATATCAAAAAGTGGCAATACTCCAGAGATAAAGGTGCTTACCCCATTGCTGAAAAGTGCCGGTAACAAGCTCATAGCTATGGTTGGCAACCGTGAATCTTATTTGGCCAAGCATGCCGATTATATTATTAATTGTTCTGTAGAAAAAGAGGCCTGCCCACACAACTTGGCACCTACAAGCAGCACCACTGCACAGCTTGCCATGGGCGATGCATTAGCCGTTTGTTTGCTCGAGTGCAGAGATTTTAAAAGCGAAGACTTTGCAA
>JBILUU010000408.1:0-2691 GCA_044370815.1 Bacteroidia bacterium | reverse complement strand
GGAAGCTATCGGGCCCGTTTTATTAGGTTTAAATAAATCGGTGCATATATTGCAGCTTGGCAGCAGTGTGCGTGAAATTGTGAATATGGTTACGATTGCGGTTGCCGATGCGCAGGTAAAAAACAATGTGTTCGGATAGTTGGTGAGTGAATCAGCTGAAAGCCAAACATACCGATATTGTGAAGCGTGAAGCCGCGCGTTTGGGTTTTGATTTTTGCGGGATATCAGTGGCAGGTTTTCTTGAAGAAGAAGCCAAACAACTAGAACAATGGCTAAATAGTAACTATCACGGAAAAATGGCCTACATGGCCAATCACTTTGATAAGCGTCTCGACCCCACGAAACTCGTTCCGGGCGCTAAGAGTGTCATCTCGTTGATGATTAACTATTATCCATCAAACCAACAGCTACATAGCGATGCTCCTAAAATTAGTAAGTATGCTTATGGAAACGACTATCATGAGGTAATCAAAGTTAAACTTAAGCAGTTAATTGAAACATTGCGTAACGAAATTGGTGGCATTGAAGGTCGCGCATTTGTTGATTCGGCACCGGTATTGGATAAGGCGTGGGCAAAAAAATCGGGAATGGGCTGGATGGGGAAAAATACCAACATTATCAATAAAAATAAAGGCTCTTTCTTTTTTATTGCCGAATTAATTACCGATCTAGATCTTATCCCCGATACGGCAGTTAAAGATTACTGTGGAACATGCAATCGCTGTATTGAAGCATGCCCAACCGATGCATTGATTGCTCCCTATCAAATTGACGCCAGCAAGTGTATCAGTTACCTTACCATTGAACTCAAAGAACAAATACCCGACAACTTTAAAGGAAAAATGGAAGGATGGGCATTTGGTTGTGATGTTTGCCAGGATGTATGTCCTTGGAACAGATTTTCGAAACCTCATCATCATCAAGAGTTAATGCCCAACCCGCAGCTATTGAATTTCAGTAAAGATGAGTGGTTTGAATTAACTGAGGAAGTGTTCAAACGTGTTTTCAGCAAATCGGCAGTAAAAAGAACAGGTTTTAAAGGGCTCACCAGAAATCTCACATTTATTCATCCCAATTCTACTTCGTAAATAATTTAAGTTAGGGGCAGAAATTGCAACAGTATTGAGCGTCTATACCTAAAAGCGGCAAGCTAGATATGCGGAATTTTATTAAAAAATGGGCCTTGATGTGTTTAGTTTTGATACAATACCCTATATTTGAGCCATGGAATTGAAAATTGATCAATATCTGCATGACTTGCTCTACAGCCATAACTGCGTAATTATTCCCGGTTTTGGTGGTTTTGTAGGCAATTACCAAAGTGCAGCTATTCACCCAGCCCAGCATATATTCAGCGCACCGCGCAAACAAATAGCATTCAATAAAAATCTTACAATAAATGATGGACTTTTAGCACACTATATCGTGCAAAAGGAATTGATTACCTATCCCGAAGCGATTGAACTGATTGATAAAGATGTGTTTAAAATCAAACATCTACTATCTAGCGGAGAACGAGTAAATCTCAAAGAAATTGGCTTCTTGAAGCTTGATGTAGAAAAGAACATTCAATTCAGTCCTGCTCAGTTAACTAATTTTGAACTTGGCTCCTTTGGCTTGTATAGCTTTCAATCAAGTGCCATCAAGAGGGGGCAATACGAAAATGGTGCAGGAATTAAGTTTGTTGACAGGCCTGCGGTAAAACCCAAATCTGGATTTAAGAAATTTAGAAGATTAATATTGCCTGCTGTATTGCTGCCGATTGCAGTGGCGCTATTTTTTAGCCCCTATACACAACCAATAAAAAACCGATTGCAAGTACAAACATCAGGTTTTTTTGGAAGTGAAGAAAAAGCATTATACCAATCTGTTGAACATACGTTTAATTTGAAGCAAGCTGAGTTGCCCGAACTAAAGGTGAGTGCACCGGTGGAGACCACCTTGGTTGAAGAAGCTAACAACACCGCTACAATCAATACCAGCATATCTGAGGGCACAGCATCGTCTGCTGCGGAAACAAATAATTATACCTTGGTTGCGGGCTGTTTCTCATTACCCGAGAATGCCGAAAAGCAAATACAATTGCTAAAAAGTAAAAACCTGTCAGCATCCATTATCGGAAAAACAAATAGTGGACTTATTCGTGTAGGAATAGGCAACTATGCAACTGTCGAGGCAGCTTCCGAAGATATGAAAGCCTTAAAGGAGCAGCAAATAGAGGTGTGGGTGCTGAAAAACTAATCGTTACAGCACATGGACATTAATCCTATTTTGAGTGAATTAAAAGAGAGTGCTGCCATTCTTGACGAATTCATTCACAATGATGTTGCTTTGTCGGCTATTGAAAATTCAATTGTATTGATGAGCAACGCCTTATTAAACGGCAACAAAATTATCAGTTGTGGTAATGGAGGATCGATGAGTGATGCCATGCATTTTGCGGAAGAGTTGAGCGGGAAATTTCGCAATGAAAGAAAACCACTTCCCGCGATAGCTATCGCTGATCCTGCATATATTACCTGTACCGGCAACGATTATGGATTTGATCACATTTTTGCAAGATTTATTGAGGGATTTGGCAAGGAAGGGGACATTTTACTTGCCATTAGCACAAGTGGTAACTCGCCCAACGTAATAAAAGCTGCACAAGCAGCAAAACAGTTAAAAATGCCGGTGGTAGCTTTAACAGGC
>JBILUU010000001.1:0-32352 GCA_044370815.1 Bacteroidia bacterium | reverse complement strand
AATAGACTCAGGCGGTTTGTTGCAATATTTGTATTGTTTCCATTAAATCCTGTTAACTGAATATTTTGAGGTGTTCCATTGCTTAAAGAATAATAATTGTAATTAAAATTATCCATTACCAAGTTATTATTATCGTTACCGTTACGTTGTAAAGTTAAAATATTGCCATTCATGTCGTATGATAATTGCATTTGATACCTATCATCGGCAGTGTAAGCATCCCAAGCAGTTCCTTGATGATTACTGTGGTCATAACTTTGTACCTTTTTTAAACGGTTCATTTGGTCGTATCTGTAAAATGATGCCATTGGGATAGGCTTTTCAAAGGTAGCAGAATTAGGATTTATATTGTAAAAAGTGTTGATGTAATTTCGGATAATTATTTTTATTGCTGCTGATTTTGTAAATTTGTACTGTTATCTAAAAAGTGATATAGAATAAATAAAGCATAAAAAATTAAACAATGAAAGTACTGATTGACATACCTGATAATGAAGCCAATTTCGGAATGAAGGTTTTAAAAAGCCTTTCCTTTGTAAAAAAAGCAAAAACAATGAGCAAAACTTCAGTAGGACTTTGGGAAGATCTTAAGGAAGCGGCTGATCAGGTAAAATTACATAAACAAGGAAAATTAAAATTGAAAACTGCTCAAGATTTACTTAATGAGTTATAGTATTATACCTACTCTTCGCTTTGAGAAGGAGCTAAAACGACTTTCAAAAAAATTTAATTCTCTAAAGGATGAATTTGCCAATCTAATTTCAGAAATTTCATCAGATCCTAAAACAGGAATATTGATAGGTAATAACTGTCATAAAATACGTTTGGCCATTACGAGTAAAAAAAAAGGAAAAAGTGGTGGAGCTAGAGTTATTACTTATGTTTATGTTGCTAGTAAAACTGTTTACCTTCTAACAATTTACGACAAAGGAGAAAAGCCAGATTTAAAACCAAATGAGCTTAAAATGATGGTTGAAAGTTTGGAGTTAAAATAATTAGTAGTTAAATATTTCCTGAAAAGTTGATTTTTTCAAAAGGTGAGTATCGAACCACTTCTTTGAATGAAGCCTTCGCTCTAATTTGCAATGATACCAAGCCTTCCAATAAAACAAAAAACGGGAAGAACTTAGTTTTATCTAAGTCTTCCCGTAGCGTGGTACCTCCAGGAATCGAACCAGGGACACAAGGATTTTCAGTCCTTTGCTCTACCAACTGAGCTAAGGTACCTCAGAGTTGGGGTGCAAATGTAACGCTTTTTTTTATTTCACAAAATAAAGATGCTAAATGAGTAAATAAGTCATTGAAATAGCTATTCATACAATGATAAAAAGCACGTGTAAGCCTAGCTGCGTGAAACCAAAATTCCCCTAGAAAATCTAGATTCGCCAAAACAGCGGTTATTAAACCCTTGGGTTCAACCCAAATTCCGCATTAGAAAATGCGGAATCGCTGAAATAGCAGTAATTCAATCCATTGAATCAATGGATTGAAAATACCTGCTATGCGGAATTACCCTCATAAAATAGCAGGTGCGTTGCATTCTTAACTATTACCGATTAATTGGAGCAAAAAAGCATATTGGTAAATGGCTAAAAATGTGGTACTCAACTATAATAGGAGTATTATTTTATTTTTCTTTAATTTTTATTGCTTTAAAAAAATATTTGCTTTAATTTTGTGCCCTCATTGTCCGATGGTGTAATGGTAACACTCCAGATTTTGATTCTGTCATTCAAGGTTCGAGCCCTTGTCGGACAACGTAAAAGGCCCTGCTAAAATGCGGGGCTTTTTTTTTGGAACAATTATTGAATAAAGTAACAAGAACTTTGAGGAAATGATTTGGCTCCGTTCGCAGCATAGGCAATTCTCTAAACCATTCAATAAATTGATTATTTTTGCAGTATGTATAAATCCTTAACCGCTTTCTTGAGTCTTGTTTTGCTTTGCACCCTCGTTTTTTCGTGCAAACCTACAAGAAAGTCCTATGTGCCTTACAGGAAAAAAAGCAAGTGTGGATGCCCTACCTATGGCATGTATCACAATGATAAATCTACAACAGAACAGGCCAAATTACCGGTAAAATCAGAGGCATTAGCTCAATAAATGAAATGCAGTAAAGCTGCTCAACCAAGCCATTGCTGTCATAAATAAAAACTGTACAAGAGGCCATTTATATCCCTTAGTTTCTCGATATACCACGGCAATGGTACTCATGCACTGCATGGCAAAAGCATAAAACAACATTAATGAAAAGGCAACAGCAGTGGTATAAACCGGCTGCAATGTGGTAGGGTTGAGTTCTTCCTTCATTTTTTGTCTTATACTTCTTTCATCTGCTTGATCGCCTACACTGTATATAGTTGCCATGGTGCCTACAAAAACTTCACGGGCAGCAAAACTTGTTACCAAACTAATTCCAATTTTCCAATCGAAGCCCAAAGGGGCAATTGCTGGCTCAATCAATTTACCGGCAATGCCTGCATAAGATGCTTCTAATTTTTCAGCAGCCATTTTATTACTTCTCTCTTGCTCAGAGATTGTGTTACCAAAAGATGCATACTTCTGTTCGATTTGTTGCATGCGATTGCCCGGTGCAAAAGAGGCCATCAACCATAAAATTACCGAAATAGCGATTATAATTTTACCTGCTTCCAATAAGAAAACTTTTACTTTATCGTATATCACCATACCCACCTGTTTTGCCTGTGGCATGCGATAAATAGGCAGTTCCATAATAAAATAGCTTTGTTCGCGACTTTTGATTAAGTACTTAAGCACGAGCGCTGCTCCTATTGCTGCCAAAAATCCGATTAAGTACAAAGCCATCAACACCACGCCTTGCAAATTGATTACCCCCCCTACATTCTTATTAGGAACAACCAAAGCAATAAGCAATGTGTATACAGGCAATCGAGCACTACAACTCATAAGCGGAGTTACTAATATGGTAATGAGACGCTCTTTGTTGTTGCTGATGGTACGAGCCCCCATGATAGCCGGCACTGCACAGGCGGCACCGCTAATCAGTGGGATGATAGACTTGCCATTGAGGCCAAATCTGCGCATCAATCGATCCATAATAAAACTTACACGAGCCATATAACCACTATCTTCGAGTATGGCAATAAACGCAAATAAGAATGCTATTTGTGGAATAAAAACAACCACACCGCTCAAACCGGCCAATATACCTCCGGTTATTACATCATTTAAAATTCCTTGCGGCAATGTATGAGCCACCCATTCGCTGAAGTTGGCAAAGCCCATCTCAATCCACTCCATTGGAATGGCACTAAATGAAAATATAAATTGAAAGATCGTAAAAAGTATGGCTAAAAAAATGACAAATCCCCATATTTTATGAGTGATGATATTATCAATTTTATGTGTTAACTCATAGCTGTTGCGTTGCTTGTAGGCCATACATTGCTCAATCACACCTGTAATTTTTTTAAATCGTATAACTGCCTCGTTGGTCTGCAATTGCACCTCATTTACCTGTTGTTGTGCGAAAAAATCTTCCATTATTTTTTGCTCTGCAGCATCTTTAAGAAAACGTCTGTTGATGAAGGTAACGAATGCATCATAAGGAGTTAGGCAAGAAATTATTTGTTGAAGGCCTTGCCAATTGTGCGCGCTTATTTCACTTGCAGGTATCAAAGGGTGATCATTTCGCTGCTGATAACTTTCAATTAACTGTTTCAACTCAACAATACCACTTCCTTCTACCGAATTTACAGCAATAACAGGAATACCCAATAGCTGACTGAGTTTTTCTTGATTGATTGCTATTGATTTTTTCACAGCTACATCAATCATATTGAGCACCAAAATTACGGGCATGCCCGTATCAATTAATTGCGAACACAAATACAAGCTTCTCTTCAGATTAGAGGAGTCGGCCACCAGTAGTGTTAACTGCGGATGATTGCTATGAGATGGATTACAAAGTACTTCTACTGTTACTTGTTCATCGGCCGCTTTTGGAAATAAGCTATAAGTGCCCGGCAAATCAATTATTTCAACTTTTTTACCATTGCTTAGTCGTGTATAACCCACATGCAAATCAACAGTGACACCGGGGAAATTCCCTGTTTTTTGGCGTAAGCCGGTAAGCAGGTTAAACAAGGTTGATTTCCCTGAATTGGGATTCCCTGCCATGGCAATGCGCAAGTAATTTTCTTTTTCTTGAGATGAGAATAGGCCCAAAGCTACTATTTGTTACTTGTGATTATTGTTGAATGACTACTTTTGCGGCCTCACTTCTACGTAAACTCAATGAGTACCCCGATACATTAATCGCAATTGGGTCGCCCATGGGAGCGAGGCGTTCAAGTATAACTTGTTCGCCCGGCAAACAGCCCATTTCCATTAACTTCAGCGCAATAAAATCATCAATAAAATGTTTAATGATGCCTTGCTCACCAATTCGTAAATCGCTCAATAATTTTTCGGCCATACAAGCAAATTTTACTTACAAAATAACAACATATACTTAAAAAAATAAATCACTCAAAAAAGGTATATTCACCTCTACTGCAATTTCGCCAATACTCATCAACAGCCGGTAAATTACACGCTCTTCAAAAATTGAATAAGCAGTTGGTTCAGATTTCCGATGGCTTCTTTCATTCTCCAATTTGATTTATTGCGCACTTCCACATAATTTGAAATACTTCTGATTTGCATGCAAGGAACATTCATTTTTATACACGCAAACATGAAAGCGGCTCCCTCCATGGACTCAACCTGTGCCTTGCTCCTTTCATACATCTTTTGAATGCTTGCTTCATTGCCATGTACACGATTTACTGTATGCCCTTGTACCTTGGGCAGTTCATCTATCAGCGGGCAATGAGCGGACTTGTTGCAAACACCTTGCGCTGTATAAGGTTCATCTTGAGGGGTGATTAACCCAAGTTGATCCATGGTTAAAAATGACTGCCCGTCTTCGGCACCAAAATCATAAACTTCATCCTGCACTACCTGCACATTTGCACCTAGTAACAGCGCGCGATCTATTGCCCCTGCAACACCGGCATTGATGGCAAGATCATAGCTTTCAACTGTTAATTGCCTTCCCAAATAAAATGCAGTGAGCAGCATGCCCACTCCAGTGATGAGCATATGTATTTCGTGTTGCTTAATATGGTATTGACAAACCTTATCATCAACTTGCTCATTGGGCTCTCCGAGAAAGGACAAGAGCGGAGCAATCTCTGCTGCAGTAGCGCTTACAATGAGTATTTTCATGCGATAAAAGTAATTAATTAACGCTATACATTCCTATTTAAAACAAGCAATCACTCAAATTTGTTGCGCTACTTTAGCACAGCACATGTGCTTAACGATGCCATATATTCGTAAAAAAACTATCGAATAATAGATAAATTAGTGCCAATGCTTACTTTATCATTTCACCCACAAAATAATTGCTAATGCATAAATTGGGCGTATATTTGACAGCGAAAATAATTGATATGATTTACGTTACCAGAAAAGAACATTTTAATGCAGCACACAAAGTTTGGCGTGCCGAGTGGAGTGAAGAAAAAAACTATGAAATTTTTGGTAAGTGCGCCAACAAAAACTGGCACGGACACAATTACGATTTATATGTGACTGTTAAAGGCAATCCCAACCCCGATACAGGTTTTGTTGTTGACCTAAAAATTTTAAGTAAAATCATTAAATCGGAAATTATTGAAGCGCTCGATCATCGCAACTTAAATTTAGATGTTCCCTTTATGGCCGGAAAAATGGCTTCAACAGAAATTTTGGCTATTGAGATTTGGAATCAATTGGCTGCACACATCAATGCATTGGGCTGTAAGTTGCACAGCATAAAACTTTACGAAACAGAAAATAATTTTGTGGAGTATTTGGGAGAAGAATAAAATCAAATCATATGATGGACGGCTACGAAAAAACTGAAAATTACAATGAGGAATCGCTTGAAAAAATTTCGGCTGATTATTTAGATATTCTGAAAGAAATTGGAGAACAACCCAATCGCGAGGGCTTATTGAAAACACCTTTGCGCGCAGCAAAAGCCATGCAGTTTCTTACACACGGATATGACATTGACCCAAAAAGTATTTTGCGCAGTGCCATGTTCAAAGAAGACTATAAGCAAATGGTCATTGTAAAAGACATTGAGGTTTATTCACTTTGCGAGCATCACATGCTTCCGTTTTTTGGAAAAGCGCATATTGCCTACATCCCCAACGGATATATAGTAGGTTTAAGCAAAATACCGCGCGTAGTAGATGCTTTTGCCAGACGCTTGCAGGTACAAGAAAGAATGACAAATGAAATCAGAGATTGTATACATGAGACTTTGAACCCTTTGGGTGTAGCGGTGGTAATTGAGTGTAGTCACCTGTGTATGCAAATGCGAGGCATTCAAAAACAAAATTCAGCTACAACTACCTCTGCTTTTACAGGTGAATTTTTAAAAGATACTACAAGAAGCGAATTCATCAACCTGATTAAAGGTAAGCTGCATTAATTTTTCAGCCTAGACTGTATCGTTTTGTTGATGCTTATGCCTGTAAAATGATGCGCTTAACCAATGTTACCTTTTGCTCAATCCAGATTACGCTTTAAACCCAAATTCCGCATTAGAAAATGCGGAATCGCTAAAACAGCTGTAATTCAATCCATTGGTTCAATGTATTGAAAACACCTGCTAAGCGGGATTGCCCTCATAAAATCACTAGTGCGTTACATACGTAACTTCTACTGATTAATTCGAGTTTAATTGGACTAAAAAATAAATGCAATTGGTATAACAAATCTGATAACATTTTCTATATCGGGGTTAACCCAACTAAATCACTAGTTCGGTTCTTCAAACCTCCTATTGCTTAATTTCGGTTTAATTTCATTTTAAAACTGAGGTCTTGAAAAAAGTTCATTACTTTTTTCAGCCAGTTGAAGTAGAGTGCAATCAAGCAAAATACAGTCATACCGCAAATAACAAAAAAGTTTACCCAATACGTATCACGATAGCTGCCTACAAATAATTTTTGTGGCGCATAAAAGTGCGCTCTAATTTGATGCTTATCCGATGCATTGAAGTAGATATTGTTTTCATTAGGATGCAAATAACCATCCTCCATAAATATTCCTTCTTCAAGCGGCCTACTATTTTTTACCAAATCTTCGATTCGCGCATTGTGATGACTCATTTTGGTGAGCTCAAGTTGTTTTTTCAATTCATCGGTTTTCGACTGACTGCTGAAATAATCATCTAAGTTTTGATTATAATGATTATAGCTTTCGACATATTTACGTTTTACTTGATTTAGAAAAGATTTTAGCTCTTCTGTGCGACCTTCAAGGTTATTCGTATTGGCATATCCGGCCTCCTTTAATTCATTACGAAGAACAAGTTGTGACTCAGCATCTTTTTTCAACAAGAGCTCATTCATTTTATTATACCACAAACCCTTTTTGTACGATGCATTTACAATCTCCTTTTCGAGCAGGTAAATCTCTTTTTCATACTTGTTGTTTTTAAATTGATTAACTACCAATGCTTCAAAAGCCCATCGAGAGGCCATAATTTCGCCCGACTTTGGCACTACACTTTTTGCAGCAAGACTAGGATTTAACTCATCGAACTTTACAAGTAAACCACTGAGCAGCAATTGCGGAATAATTAAAAATGGAATAATGATATAAATAGTAACAGCACTTTTAAAAGCTGAAGAAATATTTAACCCAAGCGCATTGGCAAATAGTGATACATTAAAGAGCATGAGCCAGTATTCAAAAAACATTTCTTGGTAACCAATTATATAATTACCGATACTTACAAAAAGAAAACTTTGTATGGCCGAAATCACAAACAGAATAAATATTTTACTGAGTAAATAAGCACCACGGCTAAGATTTAAAAAGGCCTCACGCTTTCTTATTTTTTTATCCTTGAAAATTTCCTCGGCACTTACAGTTAAACCCAAAAACAAGGCCACAATTACACCCATAAAAATATAAGCCACCAAGTTTTTATTTTGATAAAATGAGTACTCGGCACCGGGCAAACTATACCTTGTCATAAAGGCCAAAATAAAGGCCAAAACAGGCGCCTCAAGGGCATTGATTAGCAAATACTGCTTGTTACTTAATTTCGACAATACATCACGCTTAACAAAAACCGTAAATTGTTTGAAAAGACCTGGTTTTTTAAATGTTTGTCCTACTGGCAACACATCCGTAGAATCATTATCGAAATTGTTTTTATTAAGTTTTATGAATAATTCATTCCATTCTTTTGGAGCAATTTTTCTTTCATTAGTTGGCATTCCGTTTTCATCCAACACACGCGTTTCAATGATGTTAAATATTTGCTCGGGGTTTACATTCCCGCACATGATACACTCGCTTTCATTGGGATTGATATAGTTCACGGCATTTTTAAAATGAGTTACCGCCTCCACAGGATTTCCCAAATAAATGGGATAACCGCCTTTATCCAAAATCAGCAATTTATCAAACACCTTAAAGATATCGGATGATGGCTGATGTATTACAACAAATACTACTTTTCCTTTCAGTGCCAAAGTCTTCAACAAATCGATAATTATTTCACTGTCGCGCGATGATAGTCCCGAGGTGGGCTCATCAACAAATAGCACGCCCGGTTCGCGTATCAGCTCTAATGCAATATTGAGTCGCTTGCGTTGTCCACCGCTGATCATTTTATCTAGCGGTGTGCCTACTCTCAAATCCTTAACATCGTATAGCCCAAGTTCATTGAGCGTATGCATTACCCTTGCAATAATTTTTTCTTTGCTCCAATCAGAAAAACATAGTTGCGCGTTGAAATATAAATTTTGAAACACGGTAAGATCCTCCATGAGGAGGTCGTCTTGTGATACAAATCCAATCACACCTGCCAACTTTGCTTTGTCGCGGTGCAAGTCAATTCCATTGATATATACGTTACCCTTACTTGGCTTTGTGTTGCCGTTTAGTATGTTGAGCAAGGTAGATTTACCTGCACCACTACCGCCCATAATGCCAATAAGATTTCCTGAATTTTCTTCGAAACTCAGCTGATGCAGTCCCTTATGACCATCTGAAAAATCGTATTCAATTTGATTAACCCTGTAGGAAATGGGATCCTTAAAATTGGCATTTAAAAAACAGCTGATAATATCGCTGTAATAGATGGGTTGAATTTTAGAGCTCCTTATTGAAGAACCATTATTGAGCTGGTAAATGCGATAGTCTGAAATAGAATTACCGTTTAGTGTAAGCTCCATTACACCAAAATACTTTAACATATAAATGCCAACACTTTTTACATGCACCACACGTAATTCACCTTGCAGGTGATCTGCTTTAAGTTGCTTACAGCGTGTTAATGTCTTATTGGGAGATTCACTAACAATAAGCAAGTCTTCATGATCTTTGGCATCGGGCTGAGTGATAAAGTTATATAACAAGTCGAACTCTTCATCACTAATTTTAAACGAAGAATATACCGTGCTAATAAACTCAAATTCCTGCTCATCAACTTCATTGGATGCATAGATGTATTCAATCAAACGCGATAGCACCAATACTTTCTGCTTTTGAGAAAGTGCTTCATTAATTTGCTCACAAATAACTAGTACCTTAACCGAACTTACAGCGGTGCGCTTAATTTTTTTCTCACCGGAACTGCTGTTGTCATATGTTTTAAGGAAATAATCATACAACTCGAGGTATTCATTTACCTGCTCGCTGTTGAGTGTTTGTTTTAAAAATAAGGCAACCGTATTTCTACTGGCCGAACCATCGACTTCATTGGGTTTGCCAATGATGGCGAACAATTGAATCAGGGCCTTAAGTATCTTATCACTCATTATGTTTAGTTGTAAAGAATTGAAGCATCATTCACTTCCCTTTATTTGCTTTATTTTTTTTTGCTTATCCTGTATGATGCTTATACTGGCCACAACACCCGCTTTACACCCAGCAGGAATGGGCTGCCTAAGCGGTGTCATGTTAAAATTAATTTTATCGCCAAGTTGATAGTTTGGAGGCAATCCACCTGAAGGCATGATATATCGATACGGCAAGTTAGTAGCTGAGACTTTATTCAACTTAATCAGTACAGGGCAGTAATCGCTACCTTTCACAAACTTTCCGTGACAAACAACCTCTTGCGCTTTTAATGGAAGATGCATAAATGCAAATACAAGCGCCATGTTGATGAATATCCTGCAATTCATTGATCAGTATAAAGTTACCTTGCTGCAATCAGCAAGTCATTTTTTAGGTTAACAAATATCAACAACAAGCTTGGCACAAGCGCGCAAGTTTACAATCCTGTATAAGCTTGACTGCTTATAAAAGTAGGGCAACTATTTGATGATGCTTGCTCTTACTTTACCAACAGCTGTTGCCAATTTATTCAGAAAATCTTTATTGGAAGCATCTTCTGTTTTCATGGCATCATACAGCTTGTTGAGCTCATAAATTTGATCAATCAATGGCTTGAATGCTTTCTCTTTTTCATACTCCTTAAGCAAACTTACCAAACTAGCAAGATGTCTTTTTTGCTCGAATATTTTAGCAAACAACATCGCATTCTTGTCACTTTTGGCTTCATCCTTAATTAACATGAGCGTAATATATTGGCTTTCAATCCAACTTCCGGTAAGCATTTGTGTTGCTGCTAAAGCACGTTCATTGTTACGCATGTAGTTGTCAACTTCATAGTAAGCTTCGTCTATTACTTTCTTCAAAGAGTCTTTGTTCTCGCTATTTTGTGATAATCTGTTTCCCACAACTTTATCAAAAGTTTCGGCAAGGTCGAGCGACTTGGCCAAATTTCTGCTTGTATTCAAATAGGGCTTTACCATGGCAAATTGTTCGTTGGTGGTTAGGTATGCCATATCAACAGAATACACACCAAAGTTGAGCGCTTTTTGCAATGATGTATTGTACTTACTCTCATTTTCAATAGCGTTGAGCACCTCCTTATTAAAGGCAATTCCTGCCTGTGGCAGAGCATCTACTAATTCCATTGGAGAAGGGATGTTGGCCGTAAGGTAATGAAACTTGAATTCAACCATTTCATCAACTGAACTTTCCGCAGCTTGCGGTGCAGCAGTTTCAGCAGGCGTGGATTCATTTGTTTGTGCAGGTTTTTCAGAATTACCACCGCATGACAATAGTGCCATACTGCTAACTGTTATGCCAAGTGCCAAAAATTTAAATGTATGCTTCATATAAGTGTTTATTGTATAAATGAGATGAGATTAAAATTAACTTTTACAATTGATTGGTAATCTTGACCTGCTTCTTGCATATCACCATCATCTTCGTTATAATGCCAATTGATAGTGACTTTCCCAGAACCGTTTTTCTCAATCATTTCAAGCTTTTTGAATAAGTCGATGACACACTTTGCAGAGCTTGTATTGAAATAGTCGAGCTGAACGTCCAATGTGGTGTTTGCAGCAGGAGCAGTAATGTACTGATCGAGCCATTCGAACATACCTACATAAAATAATTTGGAGTTTTCAGGTATAGACTTACCTTTCATTTCAAATTTTCCGGTGCTAGGGTCAAATTGAACATAAGGTGTTTTAGATGTTTGTTCTAATGAGAATGATTGCATAAACAGTTGTTTTATGAATTCAAATGTATATTAATTTTCATTAAAAAAAAATATTTTGAACGAAGGTGTTATGCTTTCATCAGAAAGTCATATTCAACCCTATAGAAGGAAGAACAGGAAGCTGATTTACAATTCTGTTAGTTATACGATTGAAATAAAATACATTTTCTCGATTATATACATTGGTAACTCCTGCATTTACCTCCAACACCCCATTCTCACTTATTGCAAATTTTCGTTTGATACTAATATCCATTCGATGATAAGTGGGCAAACGCTTGTTATTTAGCTTTCCATATAATATACCTAAATTACCATTAGCAGTGGCAACATTACTATTCAAATTACCCTGCAAATCGAGCATTTCATAAAATCCTTGTGTTTGGGTAAAAGGAAAACCTGATCCAAAATTCCAGCGTGCATCAATTTCCCAATTGAGACCTTTACCAAAAACATAAGAACTTACAAGATTAATGTTGTGCCTTCTATCGAAATGAGGTGGATAAAGCTGCTGACCATCCCATCTTCTTACAAAACCATAAGAATAAACTGCCCATACATATAATTTTTTATAGTCAAATTTCAGCAAAAAGTCTATACCTCTAGCAAAACCACTTTCAATGATATAATCTTTTTTGAGTGTATCGGGCTTTGCAGAATTATCTGCCACATCATCAAAGATTTTGTTTCTGTTGATGTTAGTGAGTTGCGTAAACTCTTTATCATATCCTTCTACATTCAAAGATATTTTGTTGGTGATATCAAACTCAAATCCAGCAATGTAATGAAGGGCTTTTTGTAATTTGCTGTTTACATCCTTTACGTTTCCGTTTCGTGTCACAAAAGTTTGAGGTAGGTTTTCAGGCCCTGATAAAAAACCGTAAAACAAGTTAACCACATCACGATCAGAATTTGCGGCAAGCAAGTTCTGTGTGTATCTTCCACCCGAAGCTTTTATTCTAAAGCGATCGGTAAGGTTGTATTTCAAACCAAATCTTGGTTCAGGTGAAATTTCCTGCAACGATGCATAGTAGTGAATACGTATACTAGGATCGATAATTAACTTGCCA
Source organism: Bacteroidia bacterium (assembly GCA_044370815.1). Classification (GTDB taxonomy): domain Bacteria; phylum Bacteroidota; class Bacteroidia; order UBA4408; family UBA4408; genus CAIKXD01. The sequence continues at coordinate 19,659 of JBILUU010000001.1, read as the reverse complement.
AAAATCATTTTGTACCTAAGGTAGCCGGCAAGTTCAGAGGTATTTTCTTCTTGAGTTATCTTGTAATTAAAGTTGTAAAAATCAAATTTTGTTTTGAATCCAAGTATATCAATCCCATAGTTCAACTCATTTTGGCGCTTGAAATAGGTAAAGTTGATACCGAAGTTAAATCCATTGATACTACTGCTTCTTGGCTTTTCGGTGCCTTCGCCCATGGTGATGCCATATTTTGAATACGCAAAGTTACCTTTGATTAAAACAGCAGAGCCTGAGGGTACAACAATAAAATTAGACCCTAAACCAGTTTGTGACCATTTTAAATTACTGGTGTTTTTATAGTTTACAACATCTGTTTGATTGAAACCAAAAAGATTGATCTTGCTGCCGTTTGAAGCGTTCAAGGAGACTTTTCCGTAAAAGTCGGTAAAATTAAATGGAAGTCCTGCTGTGTCAACATAGTTGTAAAGCAACTTAGAACTTTGCTCAAGAAATGAGTTTTTGAATGATAACAAAAATGACGATGAGCCACCGCCATCTTCTTTGGCTTTTTTAAGTGGACCTTCGAGCAATACTTTTGACCCGAATGTAGTAGCTCCAACCTTGCCCGAAAGTCTTTTTTTGTTACCATCACGCGTGGTGATATCCATAATAGATGAAATACGACCACCATATTGTGCGCCAAATCCACCTGTATAAACATCTGCATTCCTTATGTAGTCGGCATCAAACACCGAGAATAAACCAATTGAGTGAAACGGGTTGTAAATAATCATTCCATCGAGCAATACTTTATTTTGAACCGGAGCACCACCCCTAATGTAAAGTTGCCCTCCTTGATCTCCGGTAAAAATAACACCTGGCAACACTTGAAGATATTGAGCTAAATCGGGCTCACCACCAACTGAAGGAATTTTCTTAATGTCTTGAGGCGTAATTTTGGTAACCGATGTGCGTACTTCAGTAAGCTGTTCTTTTTTTTCAGCCGATATCTCAAACTCTTTAAGCTTTATGGAAGATTTTTTAGTGAATAATTTCTTGGTAAGAATTTCATTTTCTTTGAGATTGATTTTCTCAATTAATGTGTCATGACCGAGCATAGTAATCATCAAGGTGTATGACCCGGCAGGCAACTTGGTTATTGAAAAATATCCATTAACATCAGTTTGCGCGCCAAAGGTTGTTCCTTTAAGAATAACGGATGTGAATATAACCGGCTCGGCAGATTCAGATTCATATACAAAACCCCTGATGTTTCCATTTTGAGCAAAAACTTGCACGCAAGCAAAGAGAAAAATCAAACAGACCGTAAATGTAAATTTCTTATTCAATCGCATATTGATAATAGTAAAAAGGGTGTAAATATAGGAATGTATATGGATACTGCCTAAAATTAATCAGAAAAGGAAATAACAACTATGCCTTGGTTTCTGACAAGGCCAATATCCTATCGAACTCAAATTCCTTTACGGTACCTACCGACAGACGGGCAAGTCTTACCAAATCCATGTTTTCGAGTAACTTATCTGCTTTAATTTGTGCCAAAGAAACGGGCTTTTTTAAAGCTTTAAAGGGAGTAAAATCCACTGCCACCCATGCTGTTTCTGTTGTTGTAGGATCTTGATAAAACTCTTTTACTACCTTAGCTATGCCAACAATTTCCATACCCTCATTACTATGATAAAACAGGGCTAGATCACCTTTTTTCATGGCTTTGAGATTGTTTCGTGCAGCATAATTTCTTACACCATCCCAAACACATTTTTTATCCTTGCTGAATTGCTCCCAACTATATTTGAAAGGTTCTGATTTAATCAACCAATAGTTCATAATATAAATTTTACGAGTTCAAAATTATCATTTTATTAAAATTCTTATAATTTGAAGTATAAGTAAGCTATAACAATACAAGATATTTTTTTGTTTACAGTTGCAGCATATCTGTCAATTGCTTTAATTTGGGAATCCATTCAAACGTATGAAAAAAATATTACTGCTCATGCTGATTACTGTTGTTGGCCATGCGCAAAATGTCAAACAAAAGTATCTTGAAAATGAAACTGTTACCTATCAAGAGTGTATAGATTTCTACAAAAATCTCGAAAAAAAATACAGTCAAACGCGGCTCATGGAGGCGGGTAACACAGATGTGGGCTTGCCGCTACACCTCTTTGTAATTTCAGGTGACAAAGATTTTGATTTCGTATCCATCAGAAATAAAAATAAGGCCATTGTGTTCATTAATAACGGTATTCATGCCGGTGAGCCTTGCGGTGTTGATGCATGTTTGAGTTTTAGCGAAGACCTTTTGAATAAAAAAGAGTTGCAATCTTTACTCGAAAAGGTAGTGGTGTGTATTGTGCCATTTTATAATATTGATGGAGGCCTCAATAGAGGTTGCTGCTCACGTGCCAATCAAAATGGGCCCAAAGAGCACGGTTTTAGAGGCAATGCCCGAAATTTGGATTTGAATAGAGACTTTATTAAGTGCGATGCAAAAAATACACGTTCTCTAATAGAATTAATACAACTTGTTAAACCTCATGTATTTATTGACACGCACATCAGCAACGGAGCCGACTACAGCTATAACATGACCTTGATTGTTTCACAACAGAATAAAATGCATGCGCTGCCCGGAAACTTTTTAAACTCAAAAATGGTTCCTGCCATTTATGCTGACATGAAATTGAAAAACAATGAAATGTGCCCTTATGTAAATACGCTTAAAGAAACACCTGATAGCGGCCTCGTAGGTTTTTTAGAAACTCCCAGGTTTGCTACCGGATATACCGCTCTTTACAATATACTTGGCTTTGTTACGGAAGCACACATGCTTAAGCCCTATCCTATTCAGGTAAAGGCAACCTATGATTTATTAATTACCTTGATGTCGATTACCAATAGGTATGCCGATGAAATAATCAGTATCAAAAAACGTGCGGACGAGGATATCGCCAATACACAAAAAAGCTTCGCTCTCAATTGGGTTATCGACACTTCTCGCTTCGATTTAATGAGTTTCAAAGGGTATGAAGCCGGCTATAAAAAAAGCAATATCAGCGGACTCAATCGCCTCTATTACGACCGCAACAAGTCATTTATTAAAGCGGTGAAGTATTTCAATTACTATAACCCGGTTGATGATGTTGAAAAACCTAAGGGATATTTGATTCCACAAGCTTGGTCAGAGGTAATAAATTTGCTACAAATCAATGGCGTAAAAATGACTAAACTAGAAAGAGACTCTAACATATTGGTAAAAGGCTATTACATCGAAAACTACAAAACAACCTCAAAACCTTATGAAGGGCATTACTTGCACAGCAACATTGAGGTTAGAAAGGAAGAAATGCTCATCCATTTTCATCGTGGCGATTATTTGATTCCCTGCAATCAAACAAGTAATAGATTTATTGTAGAAACATTGGAACCAAAGGCGATTGACTCCTATTTCAGTTGGAATTTTTTTGATAGTGCCTTGCAACAAAAAGAATGGTTCAGCGATTATGTATATGAGGAAACGGCTGAGAAAATTTTAAAAGAAAATCCTGAATTACAATTTAAACTGAATAAGTATGTGAAAGAAAAAAATCTTCATAACAACCACTATGAGCAACTTTCATGGATTTTCAAAAATGCTCCTGAGTATGAAAAATCAGCACATAGATATCCGGTTTTTAGAATTGAAAATTGAGTCATTTGATGCTATGAAAAGCATAACTTTTCTTAATTTTGAAATATAATTAGATTGTTTTGAAATTCGGCACTTCTATATCTGTTACTTTTTGCAAACCACCATCTGCCGCATTGATTGTGCTCATGATTTTGGGGAGTTCATGTCAACAGGGAGCAAATTTTGAATGTATCAAGCGCACGGGCAAAATCATTACCGAAACACGAAATCTATCAGATTTTTCAGTCATTGAAATATACAACAACATGCCCGTTTATTTGATACAAGATAGCATCAACCTCATTGAAATTAAGGGAGGCGAAAATTTATTATCTGAGGTACAAAGCACGATTGAGAAAAATAAATTAACCCTGCGCAACAACAACCGATGTAATTTTGCCCGTAAAATTGGCAATCAAATTGATATTGTTATTCACTTTAAAAATTTAAATGAATTAATTTACCGCGGAACTGCTGCTGTAACCTCACTGAATACAATCACTACAAATACTTTTACATTTAACTGTTATGATGGCATGGATAGCATCAAATTAAATCTTGACGTGCCACTGGTATATACCAATATTCATACGGGTGTGGCCGATTTAATTGTAAGCGGAAAAGCTACTCAGCTTTACGCCTATGCAAGAAGCAGCGGCACCTTTCGTATGCAGCAATTCAAATGCAAGCGAGTATACACCAATAACATCAGCTCAAGCGATCATTTTTTTTATGCCGAAGAAAAGCTTGAAGCACTTGTACAATACGTGGGAAACACATACTGTTATGGCAATCCATCCAATATCATAAAAACAGAAAACAACATAGGAAGACTTATCCTAAGGAATTAAAACGTTTAGTTATTAGACTGTATATTGGTTTGACAACTCTTTTGACATATTATTATTTCTAAAAAAAATACAAAATGTAACAAAAGTCACTTTTTATCCAATTAATTAAACTCACCTTTGTTGCATTAATTTACTTTTATGCAATTAACCAATATCAGCTATTCTGTTTTGATGAATAAATGTCCGCGTTGTCATCAGAGTAAAATGCTCAGTTATCCGCCCTATCGAATCAATCAGTTGTTGACTACCGAAGAAAATTGTGCTCATTGCGGTTTAAAATTTGAAAAGGAGCCAGGATTTTTCTTCGGTGCCATGTATGTTTCATACGCATTTACATCAGGAATTTTTATTGTTGCCTACCTCCTTCAAATTTATTTTTTAGAATTACCCTTATTTGATTTTTTGATGTGGATCATCGGAATATTATTGCTACTTTTTCCACTGCTTGCCCGCTGGTCGCGGATTCTATGGCTTAACTTCTTTATTTCATACGACCCCATTTATAAAAAAGTAATTAAAGACTAAACTCCATGGCTACTTTCAATGACATCATTCAGTCGGAAAAACCTGTACTAATAGATTTTTTTGCAGAGTGGTGCGGCCCCTGCAAAATGATGAAGCCTGTTTTAGATGAGTTGAAAAATTTAGTGGGTGATAAGGCTACGATTATAAAAATTGATGTGGACAAAAACAATGCTGTGGCCGCTCAGTATCACATACAAGGAGTACCCACCTTGATGATTTTTAAAAAAGGAGAAATGAAATGGCGTCAATCAGGAGTTGTGCAGGCCCAACAGTTATTGCAGATACTTAATAGTTATATGTAAGGCAGTACACAAGGTATTCTGATGAGCTACACACGATCATGTAAAATAATCAGATATTTATAGATTTGCAATCGCATTTGTCTAAAAAAGATGAAATAAAAAAGGGATGAAAACAAGCAAATAATATCATTACATATTAAATCAATAAACCTAATTCATGATGAAAAAAATAATACACGCATTACTGATGATTCTTGTAATTTTGAGTGCATGCAGCAATGGTCAAAATACTGGGTTTGTGCTCAGTGCAAATGAGTTCGATGCTAAATTAAAACAAACTAAAGATGCGCAATTAATTGACGTTAGAACTGCCGATGAATTTCAAGGCGGACATTTGAGCAATGCTATTAACTATGATTGGAATGGTAATAATTTTGATGCTCAAATTTCGAGTCTCGACAAACAAAAACCCGCATTTGTATATTGCTTAAGCGGTGGAAGAAGTTCCTCAGCTGCAGCGCATATGAGAGCAACAGGTTTTAAACAAGTGTATGAAATGAATGGCGGCATGATGAAATGGCGTGCTGCAGGGTTGCCCGAAAGCAACAATAATACTGACAAGAACCCGGGTATGAGTGTAGATGATTACAATCAATTAACGAGGTCATACAAAAAGGTACTTGTTGATTTTTATGCCGAATGGTGCGCCCCTTGTAAGAAAATGAAGCCCTATTTGGATGAAATCAGCAAGGAAATGTCGGCAGAGGTAAAGGTAGTGAGGATTGATGCAGATAAAAATAAAGCTTTGCTGCAATCACTAAAGGTAGATGCACTTCCTGTGCTAATCCTTTATCAAAACGGTGTTCAAGATTGGAGACATGATGGCTATATCGAGAAAAATGAGGTTGTTGCCAAAATTAACTTGAAAAAATAATGTGACTTCAGTTGTATAAATAGGCATTTCTTAATAATGATTCAATCTTAAGATAAATTACAATTGCTTTTTTTGTAAATTGCGCTTCTTTATTTAGTTAGTATATGATTATGAAAGATTTGGTTGCTGAATTCCCTAAGCAACTTCAAAAAGCAATCTCAATTGCCCATAGTGCGCAGCTCAGCAGAGCTACTGAAAGTATTAATCAAGTACTGATATCTGGATTAGGCGGTTCTGGTATAGGCGGCTCAATAGTTTCTGAAATTGTAAGCAATGATGCAATTTGCCCAATCGTTATCAACAAAGATTACAGCGCGCCTGCTTTTATCAACCAACATACACTTGCCATCATTTGCACCTACAGCGGAAATACTGAAGAAACAATTCATGTATTAAAACATTGTATCAAAGCAAAAGCAAAAATTACCATTATAACTTCCGGTGGCGAAGCAGCTGCTATAGCCAAACAAGAGCAAATTGATTGCATTATGTTACCCGCAGGATTTCCTCCCCGCTCATGCATTGGCTATTCTATTTGTCAAATAATTAATACGCTACAATTCCATCAAATCATTTCACAACACTATCTTTCTGAAATTGAAAAAACCATAGCTTTGCTTGATCAGGAGCAGCATTCCATCATTAAGGAAGCTACACAAATAGCTTCTCAAATATATCATAAACTACCTATAATTTACACAATCGGAAATACAGAAGGTGTTGCAATTCGCTTCAGACAACAACTTAATGAGAATAGTAAAATGCTTTGTTGGCATCATGTGATTCCCGAAATGAACCATAATGAGTTGGTAGGTTGGACAGAAAAAAATGAGCATTTAGCAGTCATCGTTTTCCGCTACAGCACTGATTACTATCGCTCTGTAAAGCGACTTGAAGTATGCAAAGAGGTTTTTTCTAAGTATTGTCAAACAATTATTGAAATACATGCCAAAGGCGAAAGCCCAATGCAAAGAGCACTTTACATGATACATATTGGTGATTGGATTAGCTGTGCAATTGCCGATGTTAAACAAGTTGATGCAATCGATATCTCTATCATCAATCACTTGAAATCAGAGCTATCTAAAATGGATTAGCAAACATGCAAAAAAATAAAAAGGTAATTTACCAAGATTTAGGTCTCATTGACTATGCCGATGCCTGGAAATTACAAGAAGAAATTTTTGCCAATACCGTAAACATTAAAGTTATAAACCGTAGTGCGGAAGATGCTCCGCCAACTGAAACACCCAACTACCTTTTGCTTTGTGAGCATCCTCATGTGTATACTTTGGGCAAGAGCGGAAAACCAGAAAACCTGCTGGTTAACCAACAACAACTAGCAGCCATAAATGCTGTTTACTATAAGATTAACAGAGGTGGAGACATTACCTATCACGGCCCCGGACAATTGGTTGGTTACCCAATTATTGACCTCGATAATTTTTTTACCGATATTCATAAATACTTGCGCTTTTTAGAGGAATCTATTATCAATGTTTGCGCTCATTATGGAATTAAAGCAGGACGCTACGAAGGTTATACCGGTGTATGGTTAGATGCAGACAAGGAAAATGCGCGTAAAATATGTGCTATGGGCGTACGATGCAGCCGATGGGTAACCATGCACGGATTTGCTTTCAATGTAAATACAAACCTTGATTATTTTAAACACATTGTTCCCTGCGGGATTGATGATAAAGCTGTAACCTCCTTAAAACAAGAGTTGGGTCACGAGGTAGAAATGGCAGAGGTAAAGCAGCTCTTCAACAAATACTTTTGCGAACAATTCGAAGCATCAATGGATTGATGCCTTCAACATTGATACATACTACACTGCCACAGCGGCCTTAATGGCTGGGTGAGGATCATAGCCTTCAATAGTGAAATCCTCAAAAGTGAAATCAAAAATATGATTAACCGCAGGATTCATTTTTAATGTTGGCAACGGCCTAAAATCTCTGCTAAGTTGCAGTTTTACCTGCTCCATGTGATTAGCATAGATGTGTGCATCACCGAGCGTGTGAATAAAGTCACCAACTTGAAGATTGCATACTTGAGCCACCATATGCGTGAGTAAGGCATAAGAAGCAATGTTGAAAGGAACGCCCAAGAAAATATCTGCACTCCTTTGATATAGCTGACAACTAAGCTTTCCATTTGCTACATAAAACTGAAAAAATGCGTGGCAAGGAGGTAATTTCATTTGTTCAATATCGGCAACATTCCAAGCGCTCACAATGAGTCTGCGCGAGTCAGGATTTTTTTTAATACTTTCAATCACATTACTAATTTGATCGATATGACCTCCGTTAGGTGTTGGCCAACTTCTCCACTGATAACCGTATACTGGCCCTAAATTGCCTGCTTCATCGGCCCATTCATCCCAAATACTTACTCCATTTTCTTTCAAATAGGCAATATTGGTGCTTCCTTTTAAAAACCACAAAAGCTCGTGAATGATGCTCTTGGTATGCAACTTTTTTGTTGTCATCAAAGGGAATCCATCCTGCAAATTAAAGCGCATTTGATACCCAAATACACTTGTTGTTCCTGTGCCTGTGCGGTCAGATTTAAAAGTGCCTATTGACAAAACATGTTGTAATAATTCGTGATATTGTTGCATGCTATAATATTTTACACAAAAATAATAAACAAGCATGCTCGTTCATTCAAATGATATGAACAATTGGGAATAAAATTGAACAAGCAATTGCAGAATTTTTTTCAAACACCGCACTACAATGAAAAATGTTAGCTATTTATTTCTAATGCAAACGCATTATTGGAATCTGGGTTAAATTCGATTTTGTGAGTTCACACCTCACGTTAAAGAAATAAAATGATTGTAATGCAGCTTAAAACATAATTAAAAAAAATCCTTCAGAAAAGGAAGGATTTTTTTATTTGTCTACTTATTTATTATTCTTTTTGAGCGTGTAATACTCCTTATACATTTTCTTTAACTCACCATTTACCTTGTGTGTATAGGCAGCATCATAATTAAAATCCTTAGCCATCTTATCGAACTTAATTTTAGCAACCGGTTGCAACAAAACATCTGTGTTTAAATTGGGAACCTCAGCGAAAAGTGCCACATCAACTCCAAAAATGTATGCGTTGTTAACCTCTTTAGGGACTTGTGTATTTACTTCCACAATTTTAGATACATATCCTTTCTTTTGGAAAATAATTTTGAACTTTTTATCAAGCGGCAATTGAAAAGTTGCCTTACCTTTTTTGTCAGTAAAATATGACCCTATTAAATAATTGTTACTGTTAATTACCTTGATAATTGCTCCTTTAACAATTAATTTTTCATCTGCCTTGTCTGGCCCCTTTGAATCTTTAATGAGGCTGTTTATCTGCAAATAATACTTCTTCGGATCTCTCAATAAACTGGTATCAGCTTGGGCACTTAGGATGCTAGTTTTAATTACGAGCAAGGTAAGTAGTAAAAGAGATTTTTTTGTATAGTTTATCATACCTTAAAAATTAGTTTTTATCTTCCTCAACCGAGGTATTATTTTGTGCTAAATTAATCAATTAAGTATTAGATACAAAAAAACCTGTTCGTTTTATTGAACAGGTTATTGTTAATGACATTAGAAGCTTATTAATTCAATGCAGATTTAACGGCTTCGATTTCTCTTATTTTGAGAAACTCCATATCCGTTTGAGCATTTTGCTTAAGCGAACCATCTTTAGCAAAGGCAGCCTTTAAATAATTGGCTGCTCCTGTGGCATCGCTCTTTCTTGCAGCAATAACAGCTTTCAAATAATTACCCATTGCACTGTCCTTATCATTTGATGATTCGATGGCACTCATCGCTGCATCAGCATTACCATTGAGCAGAGCAGCAAGTGCAGCATTAAATGAGTTTTGACCTTGATAGTTTGAAACAGCGGCAGCATATTTTCCTTTTAGGATGTTTATTCTTCCCATATTATACTGAGCTTCAGGAGCACTGCTTTGGCTATAATAGGTTTCAGCAGCCTTTCTGTCACCCTTCTTCATGGCTACAATTCCTAAATTGTTTAATACAGCAGGATTATTTGCAGCAGCTTGATTAGCTTTCTCGAAAGATGCACCTGCCTCATTGATCTTGTTTTGTAGTAGGTACATGCATCCAAGATTGTTGTGTCCTCTCCAATCGTTTGGATAAATTCTTGCACAGTTGCTGAATATGTTTGTCATGACACCCATATCAGATGTGATTGAAGCAGCATAAAGTAACTCTTCAATAGATAGGGAGTCAGGCATGGAAGCCGACATTTGAGATAGTAACTCATCCGACTTGCATTTCTTTTCTCCACTCACACTGATTTTTGCTCTTCTCAAAGCCGGTAATATTTGATCAGAGATTTCAGTATACGCTTTGCTGATATTTTTAATTTCCGTTTCTCTTTTGTCTAAATCAGAATAGGTAGATAGAATACGTAAAATCATATCTTTATCAGGAACTGTTGAAGCTTCCATTTTTGATTTAAATCCTTCCCAATCTTCAGGTGTAGAGCTAATACTGTAAAACTTATCCTCAATGTTGCTTTTATTAACTTTGGTGGTTTTCTTTCCTGTTTTGGAGTTTTCTGTAACCACTGTATCTGTTGCCTCGATCAAATAATTGAGATCATTTTTCTTAAGGAAACTACTAATTTCTTTTGAAGAAGCTTTTCCTCTATCAGCAGCTAAATTGGCATTTTTATCTTGCTCGCCATCAGGAGACGCGTAGGCAGAAATTGAAATTCCTTTGATATCGTAGTTTTTATTGTAACCAATGGTTTTCTTACCTTTTTCGTCTTTTATTGCTGTTTGACTTCCGCTTAAGAAATTCATCAATGCTTTCATATCGTCTGTCTTCAACTCAGCTGGTCTCACGTTATCTTGACTGATAAGAAAATGAATATCTGCTTCGATACCCATAGGTACAATTCTAGGCATGTTTTCTTTACCCATCACAGCCCTTTCATCACCAACAGCGAGCAGCGGAGTAACGATGGTTGCATCAGCTAACTTAGGCACCATGTACTCTTTTTTCACCTTATCTTTTTTGGTTGTTACAGCCTTAGCAGTGAACTCGCAAACACGCATTTCCGGCTTGTAAGCAACCTTTTCGCTGTAATTAAAATTGGTTTCTTTTTTCTTCGCTACAATTATCCCTTTGCCCTCTTTAATTTTTTCACCTTGAAATACAAGTGGTTTCAGCGCTAGCTCTCCTCCATTCCACTTTAACATAGGAGTTAATGTTATTACCTCTTTAGTAGCCTGTGTTTTTGCAGGAATACTTCCTTTTACGGTAATCACAATTGTGTCGCCATGCATTTCAAGCGGGTTGGGGGTGCTGGTGTAGGTAACCTTTGACCAATCGGTAGTTTTACATCCCGAAATGGCAACTGCTGCCGACATCATAAATACAAACTTTTTAGTAAGCTTTGCGGTTTTCATCCTGACTTAGTTTTATTAAAAATTAGCTGTTGATATAAAAGTGCGAAAATAGAAATGTTTTCGATATAAAAAAAATAAGACTCAAAATGCTAGCAATCAATTAGCCTCTTTAAATCTTGGGTCGTTTATAAATTCTCTATCTGTGAGTGTTTTAAGAAACGCTATCAACTGCTGTTTTTCGGTGTTATTAAGAGGAATTCCATTGGTTAATGACTGATCCAAGGTAGCCGATTGCTTGATCTCTGAACTGTAATGATTCAATACCTGAGGTAAAGTCTCGAAACGCCCATCATGCATGTAGGGATAGGTTAACTCTATGTTTCGTAGGGAAGGCACTTTAAACTTTCCCATATCGCTGTTAATATTTGTTATTAAATACCTACCACTGTCAGAAAAAATTTCATCTAAACCATTGTTGCGAAAACTATTGTCGGTAAACAATGGAGGAACATGACAAGAAGCACATTTACTTTCAAAAATAGTTAGACCCAATTTTTCATCCTCAGTAAAAGGATTGGCAACAGGGTCGATTCGGTTCTTGTCGTATTTGGAGCTCGCGCTTACAAAAGCACCCATAAATTGTACGATTGCCTTCAACATAAGCTGACTAGTGATACTGTCAGCATTGAATGCTGCTTTAAACAGACTTTTATAATCGGCTCGCTGACTTAATTTATATACTACGTTTTGAACGGTTTCATCCATTTCAACCGGATTGGTGATTGGACCGATGGGCTGAACCTCAATATGATTTGAACCACCATCCCAAAAAAATGTGGTGTTCCAAATTACATTGAATAATGCCTGTGAGTTTCGCACCCCGAACTTATTGTCTATACCATGACTCAACTTATGATCGGCATGAGCAAATGCAACAAACTGTTGATGACAACTGCCGCAACTAATCGTATTATCAACGCTTAAAATCGGATCATAAAACAGTTTTTTACCCAATAGAAATCCCTCTTTGGTGATGGGATTTCCTGAAAAATCATACACTGGAGCTGGGAAATAATCAGGCCACTTTACAGTAATATCATCCTCATTAATTATAGGATCAAATTTAGAATCAACTTTGCAAGAAGCTTGCAAAATAAGAATCAGACAAACTAAATGTATGCTTAATTTACTCATGTATTAATTTTCAATATCGAGAACTTTAAACATATTAACTGCATTGTTTGAGAGTGTAACAGCAATTGGTCCACCCATTCCCTCGCTTGTTTGAGCAAATTTAATGACCGTAGGTGTATCAAATAACCTCAATACATCTGCAGAAATTTCAATTTTACTTGAGTTTTTTTCAGTTACAACTAAATCAAGCGCACCAAAACTTGGGTTAACATTACGAATACAATTGTAGGGCTGTGTAAAACCGCCAAGATGATAGGTAATCATGTTATTAGGTGCTGTAGAGTTAGGTGAAAAACCCTCCATCATTAAAAAAATGTATCCTTGGTTCCAACTCCAAAACATCCCTAGCGCAGGGTCGAGTGCACCTGTTTGAGCACCTGAGGTATTTCGGGTACTATCTACTCCCAAAATAAAATTCATGGCATTGTAAGTTCCTACCGGCACACTATCGATTAGCATTGTAAAATTGGACCCTTTTTGGCAATCAATTAAGTGGTAACTTTCAGCTTGCCTGTGTAGTTCACCATTCGCATTTCGTAAAGTAAAATTACTTAAATAGAACTTGAACTTAGATATAGTAAAACTATCTCCATTTGCATTGGTATAAATACTGTCGTTCAATGAAATTATTTCATTGCCAACCAAATTAGAGATATTTATTCTCACCGAGCCATATTTTATATTATCAACCGGTTTTGGTATTGCTGGATCTTGAGTTTCTTTTTTCAAGGAATTGTCTTTCCTACAAGATATTGTGATGATTACCAAATTTAAAAGGAATAACCTAAAGATGTACTTCATTGCTGATTTTTTTACCGTTGTAAATTTACGCAATTTATCATTAATTTAAGTCTAATTTTATTTATCTTGAGGTAATAAATCATTATCATCACAATTTAATAATGAACAAACCATAAAAATAAATGTTGCAATTAAGCATATTAATTTTGAGTATTTATTTTTTGCACAGATACGCAAACTCTGCAACAACTTGATCAAATAACCTTTGATTTTACCTGTACACTCAAGTTCAGCCATCATTTAGAACTTCAATTTTTTTAGGCAACATATTTGAAATCGCTTTTCCTTTACTATCTTTACACATAAAATTTTTCTATGCTATTCGCCATCTACGGAAAATCATTGAACAACTACAATGCAAGCCCCATTCAACGGCTCATTACCAAGCTTGAGGAATGCGGTGTAGAACTGTGCGTGCATGAAGATTTTTATGCTATCATTAAAGAAAAAATTATTTTCAAAACCATCATTTCTTTTTTCAAGGACGAAAAAATTCTGCAGAAAAAACCCTCATTCTTTTGCAGTATTGGAGGCGATGGAACCATGCTGAAAACCATTACCATGGTGGGTGCTTCAGAAATTCCAGTTATCGGAATCAATACCGGCAGATTAGGCTTTTTATCGGGTATTTCTATTGAAGAAATAGAAGGTGCTATCGATAAAATTTTGACAGGTGTTTATGAAATTGACAAGCGTAGTTTAATTCGATTGGAATCACCCAATAATCCCTATAAAAAAAGCAACTTTGCACTCAACGAAATAACCGTTCATAAAAACGACAATACCACCATGATGACTATTCATGCTTGGATAAACGGAGAATTCTTGAACGCCTATTGGGCTGATGGTTTAATTATATCTACGCCTACAGGATCAACCGCCTACAGTTTGAGTTGCGGTGGCCCATTGGTAATGCCCGATTCGGCCAACTTTATCATTACCCCCATATCGCCTCATAACCTGAATGTGCGCCCTATAATTATTTCAGATAAAGATGTAGTAACACTAAAAGTAGAAGGCAGAAACAAGAACTTTTTAGTTACACTCGACTCCCGACAAGAGTTATTTGATGCCGATGAAGAATTAACCATCATGAAAGAAAATTTTTCAATTAATTTGGTAAGATTGCAAGGAAGTGACTTTATGAGTACACTTCGACAAAAACTGATGTGGGGCATGGACAAGCGCAATTGATATGTGGCAAGGCGCAAGACAGCTTACAAAACTTATTTTAAATCATTCTAAATTATTTTCACCTAATTACGCAGCATGAACAATAATGCGAATTGTGATGTTATGTGATAAAATATATAAAAAGTGCTTTGATTAAACAAGGTATGTTTATAAATTCGCAAACTTTTAAATACAAAAATACTGATTCATATGTCAAAAAAATCAACTCATAACGGACTATTTAGCACCCTGATAGGGAAGAAAATGCTGATGGGTGTCACAGGCATTTTTCTGATTACTTTTTTGGTTGTTCACTGTGCCATCAATTCATTGATATTTTTCAATGATGGTGGTGAGCTATTCAATGAAGGCGCCAAATTCATGGGAACAAACGTGCTAATCAGAATTATGGAGGTAGTACTATTTTTGGGCATAATCGCCCACATTGTTGATGCACTTCTACTCACGCTTGCCAATAATAAAACCCGCAATACAGGCTATCAATATCAAAAAGCAAATGCCAACAGTAAGTGGTACAGTCGTTGGATGGGCTTGTTAGGGACATTAATTTTAATGTTTTTAATTGTGCATCTCAAAGATTTTTGGGTTCCAAGCAGATTTACCGACCATATAGCACACTCCGAATTAGAAAAATTACCTGGTCAAGAAACTTTGTTTGAAGAAATGAAAGAGGTATTTGAAAATCCATTAATTGTAATTTTATATGTAGCTTCCATGGTGAGTTTAGCTTATCACTTACTACATGGTTTTCAATCAGCTTTCCAAACAATGGGATGGAATCACCCTAAATATACACCAATCATTCAAAAAACGGGTTTTTGGTTCTCTATCATTATTTCAATATTATTTGCATTGATGCCTATTGTAATGCACTTTGGCATTATCAAATAATTATCACACCAAACGAATATTAATATCATCAAACACAAAGAAGATATGTCAGTTATAGATTCAAAAATACCCGATGGGCCTCTTGAAACAAAGTGGACCGATTATAAATCTCACGTAAAGTTGGTAAACCCTTCCAACAAAAGAAAGCTAGAGGTAATTGTTGTAGGTACAGGTTTGGCCGGTGCTTCTGCAGCAGCGAGCTTAGCCGAGTTAGGTTATAAAGTAAAGGCCTATTGTTATCAAGATAGTCCTCGCAGGGCCCACTCTATTGCTGCACAAGGCGGTATCAATGCTGCTAAAAACTATAAAAACGATGGCGATAGTGTGTTTAGATTGTTTTACGACACCATCAAAGGAGGAGACTTTAGAGCACGTGAGGCAAATGTTTATCGTCTTGCCGAAGTAAGTGCTAACATTATCGATCAGTGTGTGGCGCAAGGTGTTCCATTTGCCCGCGAGTACGGTGGATTATTGGACAATCGCTCTTTTGGTGGGGCGCAAGTATCGCGTACGTTTTATGCAAGAGGGCAAACCGGACAACAACTTTTGTTAGGAGCCTACTCCGCGCTAAGCCGTCAAATTGGTTTAGGCAACGTAGAAATGTTTAGCCGTCATGAAATGGTTGAATTGGTTAATATTGATGGAAAAGCAAGAGGAATAATTGCTCGTGATTTAAAAACGGGAAAGCTTGAAAGACATTTTGGTCATGCCGTAGTATTGGCAACAGGTGGATACGGAAACGTATTTTTCTTGAGTACTAATGCTATGGGTTGTAATGTAACAGCTGCATGGAAAGCGCATAAGCAAGGAGCGTTTTTTGCCAATCCTTGTTACACACAAATACATCCTACCTGTATCCCAGTTTCGGGCGATTACCAATCGAAATTAACTTTGATGAGTGAGTCGTTAAGAAACGATGGAAGAGTGTGGGTTCCTAAAAAGCAAGGAGACAAACGCAAGCCACAAGATATTCCTGAAGATGAAAGAGATTACTATCTTGAAAGAAAATACCCAAGTTTTGGAAACTTAGCACCGCGAGATATTGCCTCAAGAGCAGCGAAGGAAGCATGTGATGATGGTAGAGGTGTTGGCGAGTCAGGTCTTGCTGTATATCTTGATTTTGGAGCTGCAATTAAAAGACTTGGAAAAAGTGTTGTTGAAGCGCGATACGGAAACTTGTTTGATATGTACCATCATATTACCAATGAAGATCCTTATGAAGTACCAATGAGAATTTATCCTGCGGTGCATTATACTATGGGCGGCTTATGGGTAGATTACAATTTGATGACCACAGTGCCTGGACTTTATGCAACGGGCGAGTGTAACTTTAGCGACCACGGTGCCAACAGATTAGGTGCAAGTGCGCTGATGCAAGGACTTGCAGATGGTTATTTTGTATTGCCTTATACTATTGGTGATTATCTTGCAGGTGAAATTTTCACGAAATCTATTCCAACTGATCATCCTGCGTTTGATGCAGCTGAAAAAGCGGCCGCTGAAAGAATAAATAAATTGTTGGCTGTAAAAGGAAACAGAACTGTGGATGATTTCCATAAAGCACTTGGAAAAATTATGTGGGAATACTGTGGCATGGCACGTTCATCCGAAGGGCTAACCAAAGCACAGGCAATGTTGAAACAATTGCGTGAAGAGTTTTGGTCAGATGTGCGTGTTACGGGAGGTGCTAACGAACTCAATGTGGATTTGGAAAAAGCAGGTAGAGTAGCCGACTTTATTGAACTAGGTGAGCTGATGGTTACCGATGCCTTAAACAGAAATGAAAGTTGTGGAGGTCACTTTAGAGTTGAATATCAAGATGAAGGTGAGGCCAAAAGAAATGACCAAGAATATGCCTATGTAGCAGCTTGGGAACACAAAGGAGTGGGTCAACAAGCAGCATTGCACAAAGAAGCGCTGAAATTCGAGAATGTGAAATTAGCCACACGTTCTTACAAATAACTAAAAGTTTGCAAAACAGAATATAAAATTCTCAATCCAATGAAATTCAACTTAAAAATATGGCGTCAGAAAAACGCCCAAGCAGCAGGAAAAATGGTTGATTATACCATTGATAACATCAATGCTGACATGTCGTTTTTAGAAATGATGGATGTACTTAATGAGGAACTTATCCGTAAAGGTGAAGAACCTGTGGCCTTTGATCATGATTGCCGTGAGGGAATTTGCGGCATGTGCAGCATGCATATTAATGGACGTCCTCATGGGCCTTTGCGCGGTACTACCACTTGTCAGCTATATATGAGAAACTTTACCGATGGAGAAACGATTTACATTGAACCATTCCGTGCCAACGCTTTTCCTATCATTCGCGATTTAGTAGTTGACAGAAGCGCTTTTGATCGTATCATGCAGGTAGGAGGATTTGTTTCCGTAAATACCGGTCAGGTTCAAGATGCAAACAATATACCCGTTGTAAAAGCGGATGCCGACTTAGCAATGGATGCTGCCTCATGTATTGGTTGTGGTGCTTGTGTTGCCGCTTGTAAAAATGCCTCAGCAAGTTTGTTTGTAGGTGCAAAAATATCTCAATATGCCTTGTTACCTCAAGGAAGAATTGAAGCTAAGGAAAGAGTGTTGGCTATGGTTAACCAAATGGATGAAGAAGGTTTTGGAAGTTGCACCAACACTGGAGCTTGCGAAGCTGAATGTCCAAAAGGCATCTCCTTATCTAACATTGCACGCATGAACAGAGAGTATTACAGCGCATCAATCTCTTAATTATAATTAAAACTTAAACAGAACCGCGAAGCCAAAAAACTTTGCGGTTTTTTTTTACTTTTGTTGCTCCAAAAAAATTCAATTAGAATGTCAAAATTTCACGCACTTACCGTAAAAGATATTACCCGCGAAACAGCCGACTGTGTTTCAGTATCATTTGATATACCTCAGCAACTTGTGAATGATTTCAAGTATATACAAGGACAATACATTACGTTTAAACTTCATATTGATGGACAGGAAATAAGACGCTCATACTCCGTTTGCAGCAGCCCTATTACCGATGCTGATTTGCGTGTGGCCATTAAAAAGGTGAAAAATGGGAAAGGTTCAACCTACATTAACGATCGTTTAAAGGTAGGAGATGTGCTTGAGGTGATGACACCAATGGGCAATTTCTACACCGCAATGGATGCAAGTAACCATAAAGAGTATGTGCTATTTGCCGGTGGCAGTGGAATTACGCCTATGCTTAGCATTATTAAAACAGTGTTACATGCCGAGCCTAATAGCCGAATACAATTATTTTATGGAAATGAAAACGAAGCTGCCATCATATTTAAAAATCAGTTGCAAGCATTAGAGCAAGAGCACTCCAGCAGGTTAAAGGTACATCACATTCTTAATAGTGCGGCCGATTATCCTGAAATATACAAGGGAATGATGACCGTTGAAAAGCTATCAACACTAATGCAGCAGTTTGTAAAAATTGACAATCGCTCTGAGGTTTTTATTTGCGGTCCGGTGCCGATGATGCAAAATGTGGAGCAAACATTGCAACAATTAAATGTTCCAAAATCTCAAATTCATATTGAATATTTTAGTGCCCCTGTTGAGAGTGCTGCTGCTCCTACTGTGGGAACAGCAACTAAAAAAGCAACTTTGACTATTATTTTAGATGGCGATGAAGTAGTGACTGAAATGATGCCAGATGAAAGTATTTTAGATGCTGCTCTGCGCATCAATCTTGATGCACCATACGCATGTCAAGGTGGTTCTTGCTGCACTTGCAGGGCTTTGCTTACGGAGGGAAAAGTTGACATGAAAGTGAATTATGCCCTGCTAGATGCCGAAGTTAAACAAGGTTTTATCCTTACCTGTCAATCGTATGCACTAACTGAAAGCATTACTGTTGATTATGACAAGGGCAGATAAATGCTCATCCTAAATCAATACACGAAATTATAATTGGCTTGTAGCACGCTGAACTAGATTTTGCACTTCAA
>JBILUU010000407.1:0-2705 GCA_044370815.1 Bacteroidia bacterium | reverse complement strand
GAAAATATTCTATTATTTACAAAAGAGAACTTCCCTGATTTTATCCTTCAAAAAGCTAATCAAGAAATCGAATCCCTTTCGAAGCAAAATAAGCTTTCAGCAGCTGCAGAAATGCGTGACAAAATAATATCAATCAATAATGAAATACACCGACAGTTTAGATTGAAAATATATGGAACAGAAGATTGGTTTATGGCAAAATCAGCGGGTGAAATTTTCTTTCTCCCAACCCAAATTTCTGTTATTGATAGTTTAATTTTTGAATGGTAAAAACACCAGCTTTGCCAAGCCCATAAACGCCTGGAGAATAGCTCATTGAAAAGTTACTGAATCAACTGCATAAAATACTATTTTTAGCCAAAAAAAAGGGATAATACAAAATACATTAGTAAACGATTGAGAGATTATATTCGTTTAGCAAAGATTTAGTAGTAAGCCACTTTATAACGAAATTAAAATGTATATTGAAAAAGATAGTATAAAAAAACTAGTGAATGAATTTACATCACAGACCATTGGTTTAGAAAATCCTGAAGGCCTTTGTTTTTTGACCTGTTTCCCTATATCTATTCTATTAGAAATTCATCAAATTCATAATTCTATATCCTGTGGTGATGCGCCAAAAAACAATAGCTTCGTGAATCATTGTTGGATAACTCTCGATAATGAAGAAACGATAATTGATCCCACAATCCGTCAATTCGATTCAAATATGGAATCAACCTATATTGGAAAATTAGAGGAAAATAAGGTCACAAAAAAATATATTCCCATAAATGCTCATTATCAAGAATGGTTTGTGACTACATACAATAATTGGGCTGAACCATTGATAGGTAAACAACCAAGGACATACAGAGAACCCGGATTTGAGAACAAAATGAATCTTATAAATATCAAAACTGCGATAGTTCTTCACTCGTACATTTCAAAAATGGAAACCAAGAACCAAATTATGTCATCATTTAAATGTTATCGATATTTTTCGCCAATATTTAAGTTTATAAAAGATAAATCTGAAACTGACAGTAAATTCATTCTAAACCTGAAAGACGAAATGCCAAAAAATTTTGATTTACTTCTTTCAATAGCACTCAGTAAATAATCAATGAATAAAAATGGCCAAATACTAACAGCGTGCCAAGCGCCATTTTTGCTGAGTCAAAGGCTAAGCATAGCTATGCGCAGAGAAAAAGAAAAAACGAGCGCCTGCACGCGGACCGTTGGCAGTAAGCCGAAAATATCAATACAACAAAATGCAAAACATTACACAAGATACTAGAGAAAACATTCGGAAAAAAGTGGCATCGTTCACAGAGCCGACAATAGGTGACGAATGCCCCAAAAATCTTTGTTTCTGTGCATGTTTTCCCTTACTATTGTTTTTGAGGATAAACGACATACATTGTTCGTTGACAGGTGGAGACTATAACGGTATACGACACTTTTGGCTTACAGTAAATGGATACGATGATATCATTATTGATCCGACAATAAGACAATTTAAACCGCAAGTTGAGCCTATTTATATTGGTTCAATTACTGGCGATTATACTCCAGACGCAACCTCATTTAATGAAACATTTTCATGGGCATTTAAATTTTGGGCTGAACCAATGTTAGATAGACCAAGATCCCATCAAGAAAAACCTAAATGGGTTGAAGAAAGAACCAATTTCTATAACCTTAAGTTTGCAATGATTCTGAATCAAGAAATCTCTCAAAAAAATCCTGAAACAATTGCTATGTATCACAATAGACTTTGTAAGTTGTATTTTAGGACGATATTAAAATTCTTAAAATTAAAAACACAAAACGACAAAGATTATATTAGAAATTTACGAGCGACACTTCCACAAAGTTTTGAAAATTTATTAAACCTGACTAATACGGCCAACTGCTAACAGCACCTAAAAGAAATTGGCGGCAATGAGCTCCGCTGAAAGATTTGTGGTAAAAGAAAAATTCTTCATCGCAAAGGTACCTCGGTTCAAACCCGCCAAATTCTTTTAGCCGCGGACCGTCAACCTATTTCAGTACAAGACACTTTACAAAACACTATTTTTGAGCCAATAAAAAAAGGGATAATGTAAATTATACCGAATACACTTTCAATTTAGTCCAATTGCGGCTTAACCTTATTGGACTAATTTCAACCCAGATTACGCATTAGAAATGCGTAAACGATTTAGAAATATTCGTGATAATTACCCCAAATTTTTACTGACACTCGACTTTGACAAAACAAGTATTGAAGGGATACAGAAAGTAAACGTTATAGATTGGCTGTTAGGTGCAAACCACAGCCCATAACAGCACCTATAAAAATTGGCTCATTGTACTTTTAATTAAAATTTATTTTACATTTTAAATGTCGTTTTCAAAAGTAAGTTTGTACTTCAAAATCGCAAACTTTCTTTAGCCGCAAACCGTAATGTAAAAAGCCAATTAAAAAACTACTGAATCAACTGCCAAAAACACTATTTTTGAGCTAATAAAAAAAGGGATAAAATAAAATACTGCAGAAGACGATTAAGAGATTATATTGGTTTAGCAAAGAGTTAGGCGTAAGCAAGGTTGCCCTTTGAAAATTTTACGAATTAGACTAACAGATTTATTTTTTATTTGCTCATCCTTTTTCATGCCAGTCGCCCTTAAGCACTGCTATTGTTAATCTATCGAACATCGCTCCTCCAAAATACCTT
>JBILUU010000406.1:0-2727 GCA_044370815.1 Bacteroidia bacterium | reverse complement strand
TTTAAGTATGTTAAGGACACTCTTATCAAAGAAATTGCTAACGTTTACTTATGTTCATATTCAATGATGAAAACGTTTATATTTCCATATATTAATTTGTAATTGGATGTTTAAATATAAATTTGCACGATAACCAATATAGAATCAAAAATCGATGTTCAACAGCGAAACAAGCATCAGGGTACGCTACTCAGAAACTGATAGAATGGGATACGTTTACTACGGTAATTATGCGGCTTACTATGAGGTTGGTAGGGTGGAGGCCTTGCGAGCATTACAAATGAGTTATCGTGAAATGGAAGATTCGGGAATCATGCTTCCTGTTTTGAATTACAATATCAAATACTATAAACCTGCTTTTTACGATGATCTGCTCTTCATTCATACATGTATTCCCGAAATGCCCGGCACACGAATCAAATTTTTATATAAGATGTACAATACGGATGCTGTGTTGTTAAACGAAGGTGAAACAACACTCGTTTTTGTAAACACCAAAACAGGTAAACCTTGTCAGGCCCCATCAAACTTTATCGATAAATTAAAACCTTATTTCAATCCATAAATATATGTATCAACAAGTCATGCATAAAATTATCATCATAGCTGCTTCTCTTTTTTGTGCGCAAGTAGCAGCGCAAACCAAAACACAAACCTATGCGTGGGAGGATGAAAAATATCCTCGTGAGCGGCTCATCGATATGGAACGTATGATGGTAGATGTTTCATTTGATGCACCCTTATCATTGGTAAAAGGTCAGGTTACACACTATTTTAAACCGTTAAGAAAATCTGTTGATTCAATATTTTTTGATGCTCCTGAAATTACCATCAAAAATGTTTTTCTAAACGGAAAAAAAGCACGTTATAACACAACCACAGCAGGTCTTACCATCTATTGCGAGCCGGCCTTGAACTGGGAAACCAATGATAGCGTGCGTATTCAATATGAAGCATATCCTAAAAAAGGAATCTATTTTATAGGTTGGAACGATAAAAATAATGTAAGCAGAAAACAAATTTGGACGCAAGGACAAGGTGTTGATAATAGATACTGGATTCCTATGTGGGACGATCTTAACGATAAAATGATGACCGAAACAATTGTTCGCTTTGATAGTAAATACAAGGTGTTGAGCAACGGAACAAAAGTGCTGGAGCGCATGAATAAGGATGGAACAAAAACATGGCACTATAAAATGACAAAACCTCACGCATCATACTTACTAATGTTGGGTATTGGCGAATATGAAATAAAAGAAGCAAAGAGTAAATCGGGTGTTCCCTTGCGCATGTACTACTATCCCGATCATGCCAATAGGGTTGATTTAATTTATAAGCATACAGCCGATATCATGAACTTTTTTGAATCTGAAATAGGTGTGCCTTATCCTTGGGAGAGTTACGCGCAAATTCCCGTTCAAGACTTTATGTATGGGGCAATGGAAAATACAACCGCAACTGTTTTTGGCGACTTTTTCTGTCCCGATCAAAGAAGTTTCAACGACCGAAATTATGTGGCCGTAAACGCTCATGAAATGGCACATCAGTGGTTTGGCGATATGGTTACTGCACGTTGCGAGCCGCATCATTGGTTGCAAGAAAGTTTTGCCACTTATTATAATATGATGGCCGAACGTGAAATTTTTGGGCAGGATCATTTTGATTGGTCTCGCAGAAATTCTCAAAATTCAGCATTGGATGCCGATAGTAAGGATTGGTATCCTGTTGCCTCCAGCAAAGGTGGTTCACCTCGTCACTACCCCAAAGGGGCAATTGTTTTAAATACACTCAAATATGTAACCGGTCGTGAAGAGTACAACAAAGCTATTAAATACTATTTACTGAAACATGGGTATAAGAATGTTGAATCCAATGATTTATTAGTGGCCTTTGAAGAAACATTGGGATTATCTCTCGGATGGTTTTGGGAGCAGTGGTTGTATAAGTCAGGTGAACCAAATTACCTAGTAGATTTTACTGAACAAATTATTGATGACGGTAAAAATAAACACCGTTTTACAGTGCGACAAATGCAAGAGTTAAACGATTACACATCACTATTCAAAATGCCTGTAGTTTTTGAAGTACATTACACTGATGGAACCTCTCAAACAAAAAAGGTGATCATTGAGCATAATTTTCAAGAGGTTGTTTTTGAGCAGCAGTCAGGTAAAACAGTCGATTACGTGTTGTTTGATCCTAATGCACAAATCCCCAAAAAAATAGAATTTGTAAAAGGATTCGAAATGCTACTTTCACAGGCGCAAAAAGCTGCACACATGATTGATCGTTACGATGCATGGGTAGCACTCAGAAACACACCAATCGATAAAAAAAGAAATGCTTTGATTAAGCAATATCAGGTAGAAAAGTTTCATGCCATAAAGGCCGAAATATTAGCGCAACTTCTTTATGATAATTCACCTTCATCATTAGAAATTGTAAAAGCATCATTCACCGATAAAAGCACCGATTTAAAGAAAGCGCTTATTTCCAGAATGCATACCATTCCGGCTAACTTTAAAACAGATTATGAGAAGCTTCTGGTTGATAGTTCGTATGATGTGGTTGCTTCTGCACTCGAAAAATTATGTACTGATTTCGCGCAGGATGCTCCAAAATATTTACAACTTACCAAGGGTATAATTGGTGTTAGGGCGCGTAACGTAGAATTGAAATGGATAGAGATGAGTCTTGCACAGAAAGGAACTCAAGAGTTGTTCA
>JBILUU010000405.1:0-2730 GCA_044370815.1 Bacteroidia bacterium | reverse complement strand
CCTCATGCTTCTTTAAGCTTCTATGATGTTAAAGCCAAATCGATATATAAGGGTGAGGAAACAAAGCAGTGTCCAAAAATATTATTTAAGGCAGGAACAATAAGTTTGCAATTCAATTTAAAGGATATATTTTATGGCAACTATACCATCAGTAAAATAAATGTAAGTGATGGTAATCTTTATTTGTTTACCGATAGCAAGCAGTCGGATAATTTTCACTTTTGGCGCACTGATACTACTACACATAAAGAGGCAGTAAGTTTTAAATTGAGTCATGTAAGCGTTAAAAATTTTACGGTAGATTATACAGATTTAAAGCGTAGCTTTTCAACATCGGTAGGCATTGATCAAGCAAAAATGAAGGGAGAAATCTATCAAGAGAATTTTGCGGTAATCATGCAGTCGAAATTAAAACTATATCATTTGCAACTTGAGCAAGAACAATATATAGCCCAAAAGCAAATAGAGCTGCAAATAGGACTTGTAAAAGAAAACAGGGTATTCAGCTTTACCGATGCCGAGGCTGTAATTGAAAAACTAAAACTGGTATTAAGTGGTTCCTTTAATAAGGATAACATTAATTTTTTCGCTAAAGGAAAGGATGTAGACATACAGTCATTTTTATCCTTTCTCCCCGAAAAAACACGCACTAAATTTAATGACTACAGCAGTGAAGGAAAGTTTACATTCGATTTGAGCATTAAAGGCAAACCTAATCAGCCAAAGGTGAAGGTAGATTTCAGTATCAATGATGCCCGCCTCGAGAACACAGAAAGTGCAGTTGAAGTGAAGCATTTGGTGCTTAAGGGATATTACAGTAATGGAAGAGAAAGTAATATGAAAACATCGGGCTTGTATGTAACTAGTTTTTCTGCTTTTGTCAATCAAAGCCCTATTGAAGGAGCGTTTACAATGGTAGATTTTACCCATCCATTTATAGATGGTAAAATGAAAGCAAGCTTGGAATTGAATGAGATGAAAGAGATGCTCAAGCTCGATACTTTTGCAGTTTTACAAGGCAAGGTGAATTTTAATGTGATTGTTTCATGCTCATTGGAACAGCTGAGACAAAAAGATATATCTACTGCAAAGCCCGGGCAATTGTCAGGTGTGATGCAGGTAACAGGAGGTAAGTTTCAATTTGTTAATGATCGACTCAGCTACGATGGTATTGAAGCCGATTTATATGCTGACGACAATTATTTATTGCTCAAGAATTTGATTTTTACACACGGTAAGTCAAGCATCGATTTGCA
This sequence comes from Bacteroidia bacterium, assembly GCA_044370815.1. Lineage (GTDB taxonomy): Bacteria > Bacteroidota > Bacteroidia > UBA4408 > UBA4408 > CAIKXD01. The sequence continues at coordinate 1,474 of JBILUU010000405.1, read as the reverse complement.
TGGCGAAATATCTAATTATAGGGTGCTTTTCTCTGATCAAAATGACAAGGCCATCTTGAGGGCATATCTCAATTCCGACAACTTTGAGTTGGAAGATTGGCTAAATAATAGCCCGGCCGCAACCAATAAGAATGCAAACAGTCAGCATAGTTTTTTAGATCATCTTGATTTACGTTTGAAGGCAAAATTAGCGGCATTTAAGTTTGATCGGTTTGTTGCAAACAAGGTCAATGGTGAGATTTATTTTAGGGAAAATAAATTTCGGTTCGATTCGCTATACTTCAACTCGATGGATGGCAAAGCTGCTGCAGACGGAATGATAGAAATCAGAAAAAATGGGGCATTCGATTTGATTTGTGATGCAAAATTGTCAAAAATAAGTATCGATAAACTGTTTCAGCAACTCAATAATTTTGGCCAAAATACACTTACCAATAAGCATATTGCCGGGAAACTATCGGCCGATATCAAGTATAAAAGCAGTTGGTATAACATTGAACGTGTTAATCAAGAGAGTATTTTAGCAGATGCTGAGGTAACGATTATAGATGGTGAATTAAACAATTTTACACCTTTAAATAAACTATCGCGTTTTGTTTCGGTCAACGAATTAAGCCATATCAAGTTCAAAGAATTGGTGAATCATATCACCATAAGCAATAGAAAAATAAGTATTCCTCAATTTCAAATTAACTCATCGGCCATGAACCTATCTTGCAATGGCACCCATGATTTTGATAACAATATTGACTATCATTTTAAGGTAACACTTAATGAATTGCTCAGCAAAAAAAGAAAACGTGAAGCGCCACGAGAAAACGAATTCAATGAGTATGACGATGATGAGCAGGGCAAGTCAACACTGTTTATCAGCATGACCGGTAATATGGAAAATCCGGTAATTAAGTTTGATAAGAAAGAGTTAAAAAAGTTTGTGAAAGATGAAATCAATAATGAAAAGCAAACGGTTAAACAACTACTCAAAGATGAGTTTGGCTTGTTTAAAAATGACCCTTCCTTAAAGGCAAAAATGGAGCAGAAACCCAAAAAATCGGGTGAATTTGAAGTAGAGTGGGAGGAGGATTCGAAGCAGACAGATAAGTCCAAGGAGTCAACTGATAAGAAAAAACCTGCTGAAGCAAAGGAAACCAAGTTTTTTGATGGCGAAAAGAAAAACGAAAAGTCGAAGAGAAAATCAGAGAAAGTGGAGAATAGTGATGATTATCTTTGATGAATCAATAGAGCATTTCTGAAAAGGTTTATGCATCAAATTTTATTGTCGTTTATTCACAACTCAATAGTCGAGAAAAAAGCAATTCAGCAGTTCCGCGTTTTTCAATGCGGAATCTGAGTTAAGCCATTAATTTAGTTTCCTCACTTAATTAATTTCGCCATAACTTGGTACAAGAATATCCTATGCATGACATTTATACCGATGTAATTTTTTAACCCGAATTAATCAGTAGAAGTTACG
>JBILUU010000068.1:0-10402 GCA_044370815.1 Bacteroidia bacterium | reverse complement strand
TATGGCACTAACACCTTGCCACTGGTATTTGATGTAACCGACAAGGTGGCTTGCGAAAACGCAATCACAAAATTGCCGACCGACTACCAACACATTGATATACTCATTAATAACGCAGGATTAGCTGCAGGCCTCAATCCCATTTACGAAGGGCTGCACAGCGATTGGGAAACAATGATTGATACCAATATCAAAGGTCTACTTTACATGACGCGAATTGTGGCACCGATGATGGTATTGCAGCAAGCTGGACATATCATCAACATCAGCTCCATAGCAGGTAAAGAAAACTATGCCAACGGTAATGTATATTGTGCAACAAAACATGCCGTAGATTCATTGTCTCAAACCATGCGCATTGATTTGTTGCAACACGGCATCAGAGTGACCAATATAGCGCCCGGCATGGTTGAAACAGAATTCAGTTTGGTTCGCTATAAAGGTGATAGTGAAAGAGCCAAAAAAGTTTATGCAGGACTTACACCCTTGAGTGCACATGATGTTGCAGATACAGTATATTGGGCAGCTTCGCGCCCCGAGCATGTGAATATCAGCGACATTACCATTACCCCAAAAGCGCAGGCAAACGCTACTACAACCTTCAGAAAATAGCACATGAGAAACATCATCAGCATTATCGGTTCCCTAATCATCATTGCACTTGCGGGATGTAAAAGTCATACCCAAGTAGATATGATTTTTTACAACGCCACTATCTATAGCGTTGACAGTGCATTTTCAAAGCATGCTGCCATGGCTGTAAAAGATGGAAAAATTGCTGCTGTTGGAACAAAGGCCAAAATTTTTGAATTGTATGATGCTCCCGAAAAGATTGACTTACAAGGAAAGACCGTACTCCCGGGCTTGTATGATGCCCATACGCATTTCTATTATTATGCATTAGGATTGCGTGAGGTAGATCTCACAGGCACACGTTCATTCAACGAGGTTATTCAACGCGTGCAGGAATTTTCCACTACATCAAAATCACTATGGATAAAGGGAAGAGGTTGGGATCAAAACGATTGGAAGGTGAAGGACTTTCCAACTAAAGACAGCTTAGACAAATTGTTCCCTGACCGACCTGTACTCCTGTCGCGTGTGGATGGCCACGCTGCATTAGCTAATCAGAAGGCACTCGACCTTGCAGGCATCACCGCTGCCAACAAAATTGAGGGTGGTGTATTTGAAATAATCACTAAAAACGGAAAGCAAACCCTCACCGGTATGCTTATTGACAACGCAGTAAATGAGGTAAGCAAGCACATTCCCGACCCATCGGTATCAGAGCGTTTTGATGCTTTGATGACTGCACAAAAAAACTGTTTTGAGGTAGGTCTAACCTCTGTGGCCGATGCCGGACTTTCAAAAAAAATAGTAGAATTTTTAGATAGTTTGCAAACGAGCGGCAAACTTAAAATGAAATTACACTTAATGCTTTCTGCTGATCAGGATAATTTAAAACATTACCTTAAAAGCGGGCCAATCATTAAAGAAAACCTCAGCGTAAGGGCATTTAAAGTTTATGCTGACGGTGCTCTGGGATCGAGAGGAGCATGCTTATTGAAGCCATACCAAGATAAAAAAAATGAGGCAGGTTTTTTACTGTCGCATCCCGATTCCTTGAGAGCAGTTGCCCAAAAAATTGCACGCTCTCCATTCCAGATGAATACGCATTGCATTGGTGATTCTGCCAATCGTTTTATCCTTGATTTGTATCATCAGGTACTAGGCAATGATAGGCATAGAAGATGGAGAATAGAGCATGCACAGGTCATTGATGAATCAGACTTTAAAAAATTTGCTTTGAATAAAATCATTCCATCGGTTCAGCCTACACATGCAACTTCCGACATGTATTGGGTATATGATCGTATTGGAAAAGAGCGCACTAAAAATGCCTATGCTTTAAAAAAGTTAATTGAACACGCGGGGATGATTGCCGGTGGTAGTGACTTTCCTGTTGAGGGTATCAATCCCTTCAGAGGCATTTATGCAGCGGTAACACGTCAAGATTTGAGAAGAATCCCGGCTGGCGGTTTTGAATCGCAGAATAAAATATCGCGAGAACAGGCAATAAGAGCATTCACAAGTTGGGCAGCTTATGCAGGATTTGAGGAGAAAATGAGAGGCAGTTTGGAAGTTGGCAAAGCAGCTGATTTTATCATTATTGATAAAGACATTATGAATTGCAGTGAGTATGATATTCCATATATTAAGGTTTTAAAAACATTCAGCGATGGAAAGCAAGTATTTTAAGTTTGGCACAATTGATGCATAAATATTGCATTATATTAAAAGAATGAAGCGCTATATTGGATTGGTCATGTATGTTTTTTTGAGTTGCCCTGCTGCTGCATTGTCAGCAGAGTGGCCCGATTCATTGCTAAAAAAATGTCAAACTGCGCAATCAACTGGCTATCTTACGGCTGAAGAAAAAGCTGTGGTGATGTACATTAACATGGTACGCATCAATCCTAAATTGTTTGCAGATACCTATCTTAAAGACTATGTAGACACTGCGGCTATAGAGAAAACTTCTTACTTAAGTAGTTTACTGAAAGATCTCAACAACATGCAAGCAATTGGATTTATTGAACCTAAATTTGACTTGTATGAAATGGCTAAAAAACATGCTACCGAAATGGGCGTTAAAGGTAAGGTAGGACACAATTCTCCTACCGGTGAAACCTATGAAATGCGCGCAGCACACCTGAGCAAACGATATAAAAAAGTGTTTGAAAATTGTCAATATGGCTATGGTGATGCCTTGAGCATAGTCATTGATTTACTCATTGACGAGGGTATTCCCAGCTTGAGTCACAGAAAATCGCTTCTCAATCCCGAGGTCTTATACATTGGCGTGTCTATAAAAAAGCACAAGACTTATGTATTTAATACAGTCATTGAACTCAGCAGCGAAATCAAAAAAAAGTAGCCAACATCTATCAATTGTATTGACTGGTATGCACTTGCGCACCTTTGCTTAAAATATGATTTTTCCGAGCAAAAGTAACAGTGATAATTAAAAGGCATCTCATGAGATTAAAAAAAATTAAGATATTTGTTGCTCAATAGAATGTGAATGAATTGAAATTTGCAGCAGTGTATTGGAGAGATTTTTTTAATTGATATACTGCAAAAGGAATGATACAATTACCGGTTAACTGATGAAGCACCTATGAGCAGTTTGATTAAAATAATTTTGCGAAGCAACAACAAATCAATATACCCTGTTAACATGAAATCAACTATTTTATTTTAACCTACAATGGATAATAACAAGGTTTATTTTCCGGGGTTAAACGGGCTGCGTTTCTTTGCTGCAATGGCAGTAGTTGTTACACACATCGAATTGGTAAAACATTTTATGGGGTTGCCAAATTTGTGGGGAAATCATAGTTCAAACATCCTTACTTTGACAAGTGCTGTTAAGATATTCGTGTTCGAGGCAGGAGGTTTGGGAGTATATTTCTTCTTTGTATTGAGTGGTTTTTTAATCACTTATTTACTTCTGGTGGAGAAAGCCAAAACAGGAACAATTGCCGTTAAAAAGTTCTACTTTCGAAGGATCTTGAGAATTTGGCCACTATACTACCTCATTGTTATTTTGGGATTTTTTGTTATCCCTTATATTGTCAATGGATCTATCAGCTTTTCTAGTAAAGAACTTAACGATCATTTTGGAATCAATCTATTTCTTTATTTAATTATCTTCCCAAATATTGCCCATGCCATTTTTTCACCTGTGCCTATGATTAGTCAAACATGGTCGATTGGTGTTGAGGAACAATTTTACCTGATATGGCCTGTACTTGCCAAAAAAGCTGGTAATATTTTCAAAATGTTGGTCATAGTATTTTGCATCATGATTGGTCTTAAGGTGTTTGTATTAGTTTTGTTTAAAGCCGGATATGGCAGTCCAACACTTGCAATCATTAAAAAATTCTTGGCCATGACCAAAATAGAATCTATGACAATTGGAGGTATGGGTGCCTACCTACTTTACAATTACAAAGCACAATTTAAAAATTTGGTGTACCAACCTATTGTGCTTCCTCTATGCTTACTATGTATTCCTATTTTGATATTATTTACACCCCCTGCCATACAAGATGTCATTCACTTAGTTTACAGTGTAATTTTCCTATTCATTATTGCCAATGTTTCGGGCAATCCCGATTCCATTATCAAACTTGAAAATGATGTATTTAATTTCTTAGGTAAAATTTCGTATAGCATGTACATGTACCACTTCATGTTGATACCACTTGTAATTTATTTGATGAAAGCAGCAGGCATCATGCCTTCCAACGAATTCATACCGCAGTTGGTTATTTATGCTTCAGTAACTGCACTCACCATTCTGGTATCATGGCTGTCGTATGCCTACTTCGAAGGTTGGTTTTTAAAACTAAAAACAAAATATACCATCATCAAAAGTGGTTCAAAAAATTAATGACACAAGCCAATCCTAATCGACTCTTCTTGTACACCATCTCCTTTATCGAGGGAGCAGCAGTGATGAGTGCGGAGTTGATTGGTGCTAAAATGTTAGCCCCTTACTTTGGCTCATCTCTTTACGTTTGGGCAACCGTTATGGCTGTTACCTTAGGTGGGTTGGCTGCCGGATATTTTACAGGAGGATATTGGGCAGGACGGAGTCAAAATCCCAAATTGCTATTTTACGTTTTGCTTGTTGCAGCCGTTTTCACCGCGGCCATGCCCATTAGTGCAAGTATCATTATTGCATGGAGTGCCCATCTTTCTTTTTTAACATCCATCATTTTCTCGACCATATTATTTCTTATGCCTCCGGTATTTTTAATGGGAATGGTATCACCGCTTATCATTGAAAAACTAAGCGACCATCAGCATCATGCAGGCAATATGGCCGGTAATATTTATGCTGTTTCTACGGTTGGCGGTATTATTGCCACCTTTGGTATGGGATTTTACATTATTCCAACCTTTGGATTAAGCAAGCCCGCTTTTATAACAGGCGTAATACTGGGCCTACTTCCGCTTATAGCAATCATCAAGCAAAGAAAAATATTCTTGATTGCTTCACTTTTATTGATGTTGTTTGGTAAACTTATTCTAACCAAAGAAACTGCCATATCCGACATCAAAATACTATACAGCAAAGAGGGATTACTGGGCCAAATCATGGTGGTTGATTATCCTGTATACCAACAGCAACAAACACCTGTTTCCTATATTCGCATGATGCTATTCAATAGAGTAATTCAAACATACGATAACCAACAAGACACGGCACACCGCTACTTCCCCTATGTATCGTTGCTGGTTGATGAAGCAAGCAAGCAGGTGGAAGGAAAAAAGTCGCTGTTGTTGGGATTAGGTGGAGGTGTTGTTGCCAACGAACTCATTAAAAATAATTTTGAAGTTGATGCTGTAGAATTTGATGAACGCGTTGTTTATGCAGCACAACAATACTTCTCTCTTAACAAGCGCACCAATGTATTTGTTGACGATGCGCGCAGGTACATCAATAATACTCAAAAAAAATATGATTTGATTGTATTCGATGTTTTTAAGGGTGAAGAAAATCCTTCGCATTTAATTACCGAAGAAAGTTTAAGTCAAGTAAAAGCACTCCTTAATAAAAATGGGATGTTGGTGATTAATAATTATGGCTTTAAAACAGGAGAAAAAAGCAAAGGCATAAAAGCTATTGTAAGGACCTTGAAGCAATCAGCTTTTAATTATCATTTACTATCTAGCGCAGCCAAAGAGGAAGAAGGCAATATTTTGATATTTGCTTCACAGTACGATTTTAAAACCTCCCACAAAAGTTTTCAATTTGAGTCACAAGAGCTTTCCAAAGTTCCCCTCCTGTGCGATGATAAACCTATCCTTGACCTGTTGAATAAAGAGGCAGCTGCCTCGTGGAGAAATTTATACATGGCCACGGCAATAAAAGATTTCAACCAAAGAAATATTCCATTGTTTAATTAATATAAAAATACAGAATTACTATGAATGCCTATATCCAAAGCAACCAACAACGATTCCTTGATGAACTTTTTGAATTATTACGTATTCCTTCGGTAAGTGCCGATCCTGCCTATAAAAATGATGTGGTAAAAACTGCAGAAGCAGTAGCAGCATCACTTAAAAAAGCAGGTGCCGATCAGGTTGAGATTTGCGAAACAGCCGGATACCCTATTGTATATGCCGAGAAAATAATTGACCCTCTAAAACCTACCATTCTTGTTTATGGTCATTATGATGTACAACCTCCCGATCCACTTGATTTATGGCATTCAAAGCCATTTGACCCGGTCATTAAAAATGATAAAATATATGCACGAGGTGCCTGTGATGATAAAGGTCAAATGTTTATGCATGTAAAAGCATTTGAGGCTATGATGCAAACCAACTCACTGCCTTGTAATGTTAAGTTTATGATTGAAGGCGAAGAAGAAGTTGGCTCAACAAACCTCGGAATTTTTGTGCAAGAAAACACTGCGAAATTAAAAGCAGATATTATTCTTATTTCCGATACAGGTATTATTGCTAATGATACTCCTTCAATTACAGTAGGTTTGCGAGGATTAAGTTATGTAGAGGTAGAAGTTACCGGCCCTAATCGTGATTTGCATTCGGGCTTGTACGGTGGCGCGGTGGCCAACCCAATTAATGTTTTGTGCGATATGATAGCCAAACTAAAAGACGATAAAAATCATATTACGATTCCTGGTTTTTATGATGATGTCGAAATTTTATCTGCCGAAGAACGTGCAGAAATGGGTAAGGCACCTTTTAATCTTGATAACTATAAAAAAGCATTAGACCTAAGTGATATTCATGGCGAAGAAGGATACTCCACCAATGAAAGAACCTCTATCAGACCAACGCTTGATGTAAATGGAATTTGGGGAGGATACACGGGTGAAGGAGCAAAAACAGTTATTGCATCAAAAGCTTACGCAAAAATTTCTATGCGTTTGGTTCCTTATCAAAACAGTGATAAAATTACACAATTATTTAGCGATTACTTTAATCAAATTGCTCCTCCCTCGGTAAAGGTAAAGGTTACACCGCATCATGGAGGAGAACCCGTTGTAACCCCAAGTACTTCAATTGCCTACAAAGCCGCTTCAATGGCAATGGAAACTACCTTTGGTAAAAAACCAATTCCTATGCGCAGCGGTGGCAGCATTCCTATCGTTGCCATGTTTAAATCTGTTTTGGGATTAGATTCAGTATTGCTTGGCTTTGGTTTAGATTCAGACGCTATACATTCTCCTAATGAAAGCTACGGACTATTCAATTTTTATAAAGGCATAGAGACCATTCCATACTTCTATCAATACTTTACCGAGCTTCAACAAAAATAATATCATGCAACGCAGACAATTTATTAGAAATACAGGACTTAGTGCAGCCGCGCTATCTATCGGAAATGCTTTGTGGGCCAGCAATCATCAATCAAAGATAAAATTAAAGGTTGTGGTATTGATGAGTGGAGGTGTTGCCTATCATGATATATTTCCTACGGGGGAAGCAGAGTCTGCCATACTTTTTCGTGAAGCTATACCGGCCGAAATCATTTGCAAAACAAACATGCAATACAATGGTCATGAATTGGAACATCAAACAGCTTTGTTATATGCCTTACAAGCACTTCAATCGAATGACGGAAAAATTATTTTTATAGGCAATGCTTCATCTCCAATTACACAAAAACTGATGCAATCCAATCACCATATTGAAGTAATAGCAACCACTTCCTCCAGTGAAATAATGCCCTATCGAAATGACGCAGCCGTATTTCAAAAAGCACAAGAACTCATGAAACCACTAAGCAACCTAACGCTTATCCTTAATCTTGACGATACCGATGTGGCACATTATAACAGCAGTTTATATCATGAGGTACTCGACTTCTACAAACAAAAATTGAATGCGCTTGGTCACCAACTCTTTCAAAAAGATAATCATGATAACTATGAAATAGTAATGATTGTAGGATCAGTTTTAGGAAGAAATGATGCCGAATTTATTAGACAAACGGATGAGGGGGTTGTGCATCATCACGAACAATCGAGCAAAAAATTATTTTGTTTTATTTTGAAGCCCTCCAAACAAACTGCATTGCACTTTGATCATGATTTTTGCGATAGCAAACAGTTGATGAGTGATACCTTGATAAGGTTGAGTCACGTTTAACAAATCTTATCAAAACTACAAGAGTGAAATGGCAACCTCAATTTACACGCTGCGTAAGAAGTACGAAAAATCATACAAACATGTTGAGCCATAAATCATTTTACGCAATTTTCCTTTGGATACTTATTTCTTTACAGTTCAGTTCCTGTAAATTCAAGGAAGTTGAATTTAAAAAAGTGGAATCCTTTAAGATTTTGAATACCGATAAAAAAGGAGCTACGGCCGAGTTAAACGTGATCCTGAAAAATCCTAACAGAATGAGTATTACGGTATCATCTATAGACTTAAATTTGGTGGTAAACCAAAGTAATATTGGCAATATCAAGCTAGCCGAGAAAGTTAAAATTGCGGCAAGAAGTGAGCAAACACATCGCTTTGTTGTGAATGCCAAGTACAGCGATATTGCCGTTGGTGGCTTTTCCTCGCTACTTTCTATCATCATGTCTAAGAAAGTAAATATTGCTTGCTCAGGAAATATTCAAGCAAGGGCTATGGGTATTTCCAAAACAATGCCTATATCGTACAAAGGCGATGTTCCTTTGGGCTCAATAATAGACATGTAAGCAAGAAATAAATTTTGACTTTTGAGATTTAATTCCGACTTTGGCAATACCAAAACTTAAATCTCCTATGAAAGCATTCAAAATTTCAAAAATTTTAGTTCCCGTTGATCTTTCCGCAAATAGTATGTTGGCATTGGAACATGCAACGTTTATGGCCAAGCTATTTAAGGCCGACATCATTTTAGCACATGTGATGGAGACCACCGTTTCCAAGCTTGATTTAGGAACCTTTACAGCTTCAGATAAGAAATATGCCGAGCAAATTATTAATGATAAATTGACCCAGCTGTCAACTGAGATACGACTAAAAATTGGTGGAAAGGTATCGTACATCATTAAGGCAGGAAAAATTTCAAAAGGCATTGCTGATGCCACTAAAGAAGCGAATGCCGATTTGATTATTATGGGAACACATGGAGTAAGCGGGTTTGAAGAATTCTTTATAGGAAGTAATGCATTTAGGGTGGTAACAGAAGCTACGGTGCCGGTAATTACTGTTCAAACACGCGCCTCAAAGCTTGGTTTCGAAAAAATATTGTGCCCTATTGACAGTTCTGATCCATCACGTGAAAAGGTAAGATTTATAGTAGAGTTGGCCAAGAAATATTCTTCCAAGGTGCACATATTGGGTATCTTAAGTGTGGATGATGACGATGCCGCCCTGGTGCTCGACAAGAGATTAGAACAAGTAGAAAAGCACTTTGCTAAGCATGATATTAGCTACACCATGGAAATGGTTGAAGGAGAAAATTTAGCCAAAATAACCATGAAACAAGCCAAAAAGCAGAAATGCGATTTGATAGTGATCATGACCGAGCAGGAAGAAAACCTAACGGGTATTTTGATGGGTCCTTATGCTCAACAAGTTGTGAATCACTCAAAGATACCTGTAATGAGTATTAAGCCCGAACATTTATAACAAGCTCTGATATGATATTGAGATCAGGCGGCAATGTGCACCCCGTGTTGATAAAATTAGAAAAAAAGAAAAAGTTTCTTTTTTGTAATAAGAGCATAAATATTATGTTTGCAGAAATCTTAATCAAAAATCTTATGAAAAATTTATTATTTAAAATCATGTTTGTTGCAGGTATACTTGTAACAAATTTCGCCTCTGCCAACACTTACAAAGTGGATGATGCAGCGGTTGACCAAATGTTTTCAAGTGCCGATGATGTAACTTTCTCAGCATCTGAAGAAGCTTACGCATTAATGAATCCTGCACAAACCGCTGTAAAGGGTGACAAAACTGTGATAGGCTTCTTAGTGCGTGCTTGGTTCTGCGGAGGTTTTGCGTTGCACCGTTACTACATGGGTACAGGTGGCAAAGCTTTATTTTGGTACTACTTCTGCATTCCTGTTGTTGGAGGCGTTGCCGGATTTGTTGACTTCTGGTGGGTAGTGTTCAAAGGAGAAGAGGCAATGAATAAATATGCTGACAATCCTAAATTCCTAGTTTGGACAGGAGAATAATCGAAATTTATATTGTAGAAAAAGCACCTCAATTGAGGTGCTTTTTTTTTAGGCCTAGATATTTGAAACAGCTATCATCCCAGTTTTTGGCGGAAATTAATAAATACAGAAAAGTACTTTAGCTTTGTAAATATTATTAGGCAAGAAAATAAATACTTGATAGAATG
>JBILUU010000436.1:0-2757 GCA_044370815.1 Bacteroidia bacterium | reverse complement strand
GCAACAGCAGGACAACCTACGGTGTTATTAACTGTCCAAATTAGTTCATTGATTCCAACTTGTAAATTTGATGCTAGGGCATTAGGATTATTTATATTTGAAAATACAATACCTGCTTGGTTTGACGACCAAGTGCCGGTTAAACCTGTTGATGGAGTATTGGCATTTAGATTAAAAGCATTGCCGCACACCGAGGTGTTGCTTCCTGCATCAGCAATGGCATTAACTAAATTGACAGTAATGCTCACTTGATCCGAATTAGATGGGCAACCCGCACCTGAAACTGTCCATTCAAACACATTAACTCCAGGGGCAAGACCTGTTACCACTGAGTTATTACTATTGGCACTCTGTACGCTACCAGCCCCGGAAATCAAGGTCCATGTGCCGTTACCAACAAGCGGTAAAACCGCATTGAGAGTGGCATCAGAACTACATACTTGTTGATCTGCTCCCGCATCGGCAACTGAAAGGGCAGTTGCAACCGTTATCACTACTGTGTCTGCTTCGGCAGGGCAGGCAGGATCGGTAACTGTCCACACTAAGGTGTTGCTGCCTGAGCCTAAATTACTCACCAAGGAAGTGTTGCTGTTTATATTGCTAAATGTGGCGAAACCACCTGCTAAGGTCCATGTGCCCGAAGTACCCGTAGTTGGCAAATTGGCAGCAAGTGTAGTACCCGATGTGCACAATGTTTGATCAGTTCCCGCATCAGATAACGGAGGAAACCCATTGATGGTTATGGTAACCTGATCGGTGCTTGGCGGACAACCAGGAGTGCTTACTGTCCATTCAAAAATGTTGTTACCTAAATTTAAACCATTTACTTCGGTGTTGTTATTGCTTGCGTCCACAATATTACCCGCACCCGATACCAGTGACCATGCACCTGTACCAACAGTTGGCACAACGGCATTTAAGGTGGCCAAAGTGCCGCATAGTTGCTGATTATTTCCCGCATCAGCAGTGGATGGTGGTGTGCTTACTAATACATCAACCGTGTCTTCGGCCGGTGGGCAACCTGGGGAATTTACTGTCCATAATAATGTATTTAATCCCGCTGCTAAATTATTTACCTGACTATTAGGACTAGTTGGATTATTGATATTTCCACTGCCGGTAATAAATGTCCATGTACCTGTGCCAACAGCAGCAAGAGTGGTGGTTCCTGAGCATATTTGTTGGTCAATACCCGCATCGGCAATAGGTGCTGATGTAACAGTAATGGTTACTTGAGATTGTGAAGGTGGACAGCCGGGCTCACTGATGGTCCATTCAAGTATGTTGTCGCCAACCGATAAATTACTAACGATAGTATTAAACTGAGTTGCATTACCAAAGGAAGCAGTGCCAGAAATCACGGACCATGCTCCAGTTCCCACGGTGGGATTGTTTGCCGAAAGCGTAGTATTATTTTGACAGATTACCTGATTGGTTCCGGCAACGGAGGCGGTGACACCCGCTGTAGTTGTTACGTTTACCGGCTTTAGAAAGGTGGAAGGACAAAATCCTACATAAAAGGTGGTGTTACTTGTGATTGGTGGCGTGGTGAAAGAATTGCCTGATCCTAGGAGGTTACCTCCATACGCGGCATCGTACCAACCCAACACAGCCCCAGAAGGCAGTGTTCCTATGATGGAAGCTGTTAAGGTAACTGTTCCTCCAGAACAAACAGATGCATTGTTCAACAAAATATCGAAAGCAGGAAGTGTATTGGTAATGGTACCATTTCCTCCGGTTGTTGCACCGTTTGGAGTAAACTCTGTTAGACTTGGAGAATCGGTTGTTCCATAAATTCCGCCATTGGCAGTGGCTGTAATAGGCGTTGTAGTATTGATGTAACCGCCACCGCCACCACCTCCCGGACCATGTGCCTCAACAATTGATGGCGCAAGAAATCCGCGCGTAAGCAACTGATCGCCTCCATCACCCCCATTGGCGGTAAGGCCTATCCCTGAAATACTCGATGGTGTTTTAATAAAGATGGTCCCTCCTGCTCCACCGCCTCCTGCTCCATCTTTACCTGCTATACCATTTAATGGGGCATTTCCAAATGCATTGACACCGTTATTGCCATTGCTAACAATAGTCCCCGTTCCTCCAATAGGTCCGTATGAATTAATGAAAATAATTCCTCCGGCAGCACCTCCGGCACCTGAATAGCCGTCATTGCCATCGCCTGCACCACCGCCACCACCAAAAAATATTTTGTCATTGGTGTAGTTCAATGGTCTGCCGCCATAGCCGCCTTGCTTGTTTCGATTATCGCCACCCCAAGAGGCCACATTGGGGCCTACAGTGAGCGCATTTTGATTGCTGGTTGAAGCCGTATAACCTCCCTTTCCACCTCCTGTTGAGGTGAGCGCTGCAAAGCCCGGTATTTCTAAATTCCAAGCATTAGCCCATGCTGCTGTTGATAAAGATGGATTTCCTACCGCAAGCCATAAAAGCGGATTACCACCATTACCTCCTCCTCCTCCTCCTCCGTTGTGCATGTTACCGCCTCCACCGCCATTTGCAGGTGCCCCTTTACAGTATCTGCCACCTACAATATTATAGTCATTTTGAAAACCCGCAATGCTCTCCCCTTTCTCTGCCCCAAGGACACCTGAGGTACAGGCCACATCATTACTACCAAAGCTTGATTGATTATCGGTAACACCCCCTCTAAAACCTCGACCGCTTGCACTGATAGCACCCGAAATTGTTGTTGTACCGTTCACCTCTATTGCGATGATGCCACCTTTGCTGCCATTC
>JBILUU010000404.1:0-2768 GCA_044370815.1 Bacteroidia bacterium | reverse complement strand
TGTAAATATTATCAATTGCTCCAATGGTAGTTTCGCCCCCGTGTATGTGTGCCATTGAAATACCATACGGAACAGCAGAGAGCACTGCAGCTGCCATTTCAAATCGATCGCCAAGTGCAAATACTATATCAAATCTATTTTTTTGTGCTCCCCAAAAATCAGCAAATTTTTGAGCAGTTAGGGCAAATGAACTCGCTATGGCTGAAGGTGTATCACCTAATAATAGTGATTCGATACAAGCTGCAATAGTAAAGCCGTCACTCTTAATCTGCTCAATTGAATAACCATGAAACTTTGACAAATGCGTACCAAAAACGATAAGCTCTAATTCAAAATCAGCATCTCTTTGCAGCGCATTGAGCAGCGGAAGATAAATGCCATAATCGGCTCTTGAACTTGTTAATATACCTACTTTAATCATGCTAGATTTTCCCATTTTAAAGAACTACCTGACGTAACATCACATGAAAGTGTTTTGCCAACAACCTCATCAATTTCCATAGGTGAAATTCCATCGGCAGGTCGTAAAGTTTGTAAATCATCAACTGTTAGTTTATGTCCCTTGCTCAAATTGTACTTAACGTGTAAACTTTTTCGGGCAATTGTTACATTTTTTTTCTCACTTGGGCTTGGTTCTTTCACTCCGCTACCCGAAATGGCCATTTCAATATTTCTGATGGCAACTACCATCTGTTTCAACTCATCGGGCAATAGAGAAGCAACATGATCGGGTCCGGGCAATGTTCTGTCCAATGTAAAATGCTTTTCAATAACCACAGCACCTAATGCTACTGCTGCAGTGGCAACCTCAATACCCAAAGTATGATCAGAATACCCTACTTTAACCCCAAGTGCTGAGGCAATATGTTGCATAGCTAATAAATTAACATCTTTCATTGGTGTAGGATATTCTGTATTACAATGCAATACAACAATACGATCTCTTGAAATTCCCTGTGCTTCAAGAATCTCAACCGCACTCTTTATTTCTTGTATGTTTGCCATACCTGAAGACAGTATAATATCCTTACCCTTGCGAGCAATATGTTGCAGATAGGGCTTGTTTGTTATTTCCCCTGAAGGAATCTTAAAAAAAGGGATATCAAAGTGCGTTAATAAATCAATACTATCATGATCAAATCCAGTAGATAAAAAATGAATCCCTTTATCCTTGCAGCGTTGAATCAATTTGGGATACCAATCTAAACCCATCTCTAATTTTTTGAGCATGCTGAACTGTGTTCCCTCCTCACCTGGCATATTAATTTTTTGATAATCTGCTTTTTGAGCATTAGCGTTAACTAGGCTTTCAGCCTTGAAAGACTGAAATTTAACATAGTCTGCTCCTGCCTCAGCTGCTGCATCTATCAGCTTCTCAGCCAAACTCAATTGTCCGTTATGATTAACTCCTGCTTCCGCTATAATAACTACCTTGTTCATGATAATAATTTATCTCCGACTTTTATTTTTACATTAGAATAAACTTCTGATATCTCAATGAAGCTGTCCAAGGTCTTTACCAAGTAGCCATTTTGAGTTTTGAGAAGTATCTGCCCGGGTGTACCAATATAGTTTGGCGCATTCTCAATTACTCGAGCTTTATTTATTTTCACCTCTGCACCATTTGAAAATGTTGTGGCAATAGGACCAGGCTTACATACTGCACGAATAAAGTTGAACAGTTGCCTCGAGGTTTGATTCCAATTAATCAATTCGTCTCCTTTACCTCTTCGACCACAGTAAAACCCCACAGGGTGAATGCTCTCCTGCTTAATAGGATTAACTTTTCCAGATTGAATTATTTTAATTGAATCATACAAAATATTTGCACACTCGGTGTAGGCAACCTCAAGCAAACTTTTATAATTATCCGCATCATTTATAGGATAAGTTCTCTGTAAAATTATGTCACCTGTGTCGATACCACTATCAACATAATGTACTGTAATGCCAAAACATTTTTCATCATTAATGAGTGCCCAGTTTAATATATTTCTACCTCTATAAAAAGGAAGCTGACCCGCATGGCAGTTTATGGTTTTAAGAGGTGGCATGTTCATGATTTCTTCTCTAAATATTTGATTGAAACTCATTGAAACAAATAAATCACAATGATACCCCTGAGCAATATTTATAAATTCGGCCGAATTAATTTTAACCGGATATAAATAATCGATTCGATACTTTTTACTGTACTCGAGTAATTCATTATCGGCAGTGTCGGTTCTAGGCACTATGAAAGCAATTTCGATGGTTTGATCTTCTACTATTCTCTCAAAAGCAAGATGAGACCATGGCCCATCGGCAAAATATCCTATTTTAAGTTTTCTATTCAATTTTTATAATTCACAATTAAATTGTTAGTGATGAATTTTTGCATTGAAACCGCTATTTCTTTGTGGGCACTATGATTCCAATGTCCTTCCTTGGCTGATGTTGGCCATGAATAAGGATTAATGCCTTGCCTTTTCATTGCATTAAGTGTTAGTGACAGATCGTGATATCTAAAATTCTTTTCAGTTATTAATTTGGTGAATTGAGTATTTAATGGCTTGCTATCTCTATTAAAAAAAACAACTTGGTGTGCATTTAGATTATCTGCAATTTTCCTGACAACGGGGCTCAAATCCTCAACATTTGGATTATCTGAATGATCAGATTTTTTCTTAGATACTGCCAGGTAATAAAATTTTTCAAATAATACTTCTGCTAATACTGTTTGTTTATATTTCTTATAACAGCTGGAAATCATATTAAAAAAATGACTG
>JBILUU010000067.1:0-10524 GCA_044370815.1 Bacteroidia bacterium | reverse complement strand
TATCGGCATTAACCATTGCATATTTATTTTTTAACCCAAATTCCGCATTAGAAAATGCGGAATCGCTAAAACAGCTGTAATTCAATCCATTGGTTCAATGGATTGAAAACACCTGCTAAGCGGGATTGCCCTCATAAAATCACTAGTGCGTTACATACGTAACTTCTACTGATTAATTCGGGTTTAATTGGACTAAAAAATAAATGCAATTGGTATAATCGAACGCCTTCCATTATATTTTTCTTAACGGCATTTTCACAAGGCCAACATCAATTTTTTTAAAACCCCATACTACAATGAAACATGTTAGCTATTTATTTCTAATGCACACGCATTATTGGAATTCGGGTTTAATTGGACTAAAAAATAAATGCAATTGGTATTATCAAAACAAATAGGGATATCTGTCTTAGCAATTTCCTAATTATACTTTACGTTTGAATGACACCAACGTTGTATCTTTTTTTGATGGGCGACTGATTAGCTGCTTCAATTCCCATGCTGATTACTTTTCGGCTATCTAGTGGATTGATAATAGCATCGAGCCATAATCTTGCTGCCGCATAATAAGGACTTGTTTGCTTATCATAACGATCTTTAATACGGTTGTATAGCTCAGCTTCATTTTCAGGCGTAATTACTTCGCCTTTTGCTTTTAAGCTGGCAATCTCAATTTGCACCAATACCTTGGCAGCCTGCGCTCCTCCCATTACTGCTACTTGCGCGCTTGGCCATCCAACAATTAAACGCGGATCGTAGGCCTTACCACACATGGCATAATTACCGGCTCCATAACTGTTCCCAACTATGATGGTAAACTTAGGAACAACCGAGTTGCTCATGGCATTCACAAGTTTAGCACCATCTTTAATGATGCCTCCGTGTTCGCTGCGAGAGCCCACCATGAAACCGGTAACATCTTGTAAAAATACCAAAGGAATTTTTCTTTGATTGCAGTTCATGATAAAGCGTGCGGCCTTATCGGCACTATCGGAATAGATTACACCGCCAAACTGCATTTCGCCCTTTTTACTTTTCACTACTTTGCGTTGATTGGCAACAATACCAACAGCCCAACCATCAATGCGCGCTAATCCGCATATGATAGATTGTCCGTAGGCGCTTTTGTATTCTTCAAACTCCGAATTATCTACCAAACGATAAATAATTTCGTGCATGTCATATTGTTTATCGCGTGTATCGGGGAGTATCCCAAAAATTTCTTTTTGATCTTTTAAAGGTAACATCGGTTTAACTCGATCAAACCCCGCATCGGCAGGCTTACCCAGCTTGTCCATAATATTTCTGATGCGTGTTAAACAGTCGGCATCATCCTTACATTTATTATCGGTTACACCACTAATTTCGCATTGTGTGGTGGCACCGCCCAACGTTTCATTATCAATACTCTCACCAATTGCTGCCTTTACAAGATAAGAACCTGCAAGAAATATACTTCCGGTTTTATCTACTATCATGGCTTCATCACTCATGATGGGTAAGTAGGCACCACCGGCTACACAACTTCCCATGATGGCTGCAATTTGAATAATGCCCATACTGCTCATGATAGCATTGTTTCTGAAGATGCGCCCAAAGTGTTCCTTATCGGGGAAAATTTCATCTTGCATTGGAAGATAAACACCGGCACTATCAACAAGATATATGATTGGAATTTTATTTTCCATGGCTATTTCTTGTGCCCTCAAATTCTTTTTACCTGTAATAGGAAACCATGCTCCTGCCTTTACTGTAGCATCGTTGGCAACAACAAGACACAATCTTTTGCTTACGTAGCCCATTACTATAACTACTCCCCCACTTGGGCAACCACCATGCTCCTCATACATTTCTTCACCTACAAAAGCACCAATTTCAATGCTCTCACTATCTTTATCGAGAAGGTAAGCAATGCGTTCGCGTGCAGTCATTTTACCCTCTGCATGTAACTTTTCGATACGTTTGGCTCCACCGCCCAAATATACTTTTGCCAACTTTCGCTCCATGTTGGAGACTAGCAAACGATTAGTGTCTTCGTTTTTATTAAATTCTAAATTCATAATATGATTATAGCGATTGCAATTTTACGCATTTTATGGTGAATTTGTTTTTCAAGGTGAAATAAAGTGGGAATAACAACTCGAAAACTACCTCCCTGGCCTATTTTAATGGTGAATTGGTGAATGGTGAATTGGTGAATGGTGAATTGTGAATGGTGAATGGTGAATTGTGAATGGTGAATTGTGAATGGTGAATGCCAACTCAACGTCTTCGCTCGCGTCCCGAGATTGAGCTTACCACAAGGCCTCCGGCCTTTTAGCACATTATTGTTTGAGAATACCCTGCCCACCATTAATGGTGAATGATGAATGCCACCCACCCCCACCTTTGTGATCCCTAATGACTAAATAAAAATAACATGCGGCAAACAAACATATGC
Source organism: Bacteroidia bacterium (assembly GCA_044370815.1). GTDB lineage: Bacteria > Bacteroidota > Bacteroidia > UBA4408 > UBA4408 > CAIKXD01. The sequence goes on along the minus strand of JBILUU010000067.1, from coordinate 8,084 downwards.
ACCAAAGTCTGCTGTAATCGGTGATGAAAGTATGTAATTGAGCAACATGCACAAGAAACGGAATAAATCCCATACATATAAATGCCAACAACATAAAGCCCTTGCCTGCCTCAGAAATATGAAGCTTGTATACCGTAAACCAAATTGGCACAGTAAACAATAAATGATAAGTGGCTGAACCATTCTCGAAGAGCAACAACAACAAAATCATCGATGAATAAGCAACCTCAATGAAATACTTTTGATTTCGCACCCGAAAACATAGATAAACTGCAATCAATAACCAAGTCAATTTCCATAATAAAGTAATTATTGTACCAATTGGCGCTGTTATGTTGCCTTGTAGCATAAGTCTATTAACAATTACTTGCATACTCTGATATTGTATGCTTAAGGGGATTTCACCGGAAACTTCACCTCGCACATAGTTTTGAATGAAGGCTGCAAAAAACGGCCGATAAACTTCTACACCGCCAACTAAATAAGTGATGAGGTGCATGAAAAAAAATGTGATTATCATGTAACCTACTAGTCGAAATTGCTTTTTGTAAAGTAGCAAAGGCAGAAAAAATAGCGGCAAAAATTTTAATGCTGCCACCACACCCCAACATATGCCTGCCGTTATCCAAGATTGCCTGATCCAAGCCAAATGTGCAACTACAAGCAGCAGCAACATCATGGTATATACTTGACCTAACATGATATCATTAAAGAGATTGAAACCACACAATAAAAGCAGATTGGCTGCATCAATTACAGCTATATTGGTGATTTTGGCAAACAAGATTATTATCAACACAAGCATGCCTACAGTCAATACTACCCAAATTCTCTTGGCCGTTAACATATTAACACCTGTGAAAGCTTGCATAATCAGCGCTGTTGTTGGCGGATACATAACAAACATACCATCGGCATTGGAATTAATTTCATGGATATGCGAATTAAATTTTTCAATGTCATAGGCCTCATGCAATATTCCTTTTTGCAGGAGTTGTGCACTCACATAATAATTGGGAAAATCGCTATTTACCTGTTTCCAACCCGGGATGACTCCAAAACGCAAACATGCTAAAGACAACAACAGTAGCAGGGGTCCCCGCAAATATCGATAAGTAACTCTGATTGTATTTTCCATGGCCATAATGATTTAACTGTAAATTGTAGTTTGCATTCTTGCGGAATTCCTATGATAAAAGTTCATGAGTAGAGCAAATATTGAACCTTGTAATGTTTCAACGAAGCGCTTCATCAAATCTTTTAGCAAACCCATGATAGAAGCTTGTCAATGAGCAATTTCAATAAGTTCGCTCCTTCTAAAAACGATGTCAAGCGCTTGAATCGATGCTAAACTATTTTGAATGCCTGACTCTTTTTGATGACAGGTTTTTTCAGCATAAAGGCCAATAAAAAATGCTGTATAGCTTATTTTATGTAATTGAAGGTTCGAAGATTTCATACAAGTTATTCCTTTATTTATCATAAATTAGTCGATGAGTTTAAGATATTATACCGATAGAGTAGCTGCTATAGTTCAATTTATTGGCCTGTTGCAGAAAGCGTATCGGGGTTAAATCATTGTGAAGCTACTAAATAAAAACAGATTCCAAAAATTTCAAGATTTATAATTGTAAACGACATAACGCTTAATAATTCTTGACCACCTTATCAAACCAAAACTGCCATTTGTATAAAATTTTTCTTACTATTGTTTGAGTCAATTATGCCTAAAAAAAATTCCATTTACATATTATTCATAATCATTTTTTGCAGCTCTGCCTGCACATACAATCACTTACCTGAGAACAAGGGTAAAATTATTTTATTACAATACGCTGCACCCGCTAATCAAAGCAATGAGCAATTTATGACAGGCATCACTTGGTTATTTTCATACTTAGGTGCTAAGTTACCGGCCGAGCAATTTGATGAAGCAGTAAAATATGTGGGACCTCAAAAAATTGAAGTTGATATAGATTTATTGGGTTTTTCGAATAGTGCAGTTGAGCAATTGTCAACACTTATAAGCTTATTTAAAAATACCGAAGAATATCAATTACGAGGCGGAATAGATGCCGGCAGATTTTTTGCTGTTTGCTTTAATAGCACGTTCCAATATTACAGCATCACAGGTGCGCCCCTTACCTTGAGTGAGTTCAGTAAAAAATACGCTGCTTTTTCGGCTAAAATTTTTGCTTGCGATACTTCGTGTATTGCCAATGGTTCTCGATTAATCAGCTATCGTATCAGTGAAACAGATATCTTAAAAAACTCCTTTCTTTCGGAAGAAGGCAATGGATTTTTTACCCAAGGCAACTATGTTAGAAGCGGTGTAATTGAGGCCTTTGATTATATGGAAAATGGTCAACCTCGCTTTGTGATTTATGATCAAAACGGAAATCTTTATGCTCCAAAAGAAAGAGGAAAACACCCTGCAGGTAAACCGGCCAAATGCATGTGGTGCCATGAAAGCGGTATGCAACCCACTTTTTATCCCACAGCTAATATCGCAGGTTACGAAACGGTAGAAAATTTTCAATTGGCAGCCCAAACTTTTAATACTCGGCTCAATGCCTTTCATCAGCAGACAGGTGCTGCACTTGACTTCACAAAAAAGCAGGCGCATTCTCAAGGAGAGTTTATTTATCTGTGCTTTTATGAACCAACTGCTGCACGCCTGAGCGAAGAATGGCAAATGAGTGAAGCTGCTGTTAGAGAGCGTTTACAAGGCGTTCCAACGTATGACAATCCTGAATTTCCTTTCTTAAAAAACGTTTATCACCGTGCCAATATTGAGGCCTATGCCCCTTATAAAAGTATGCTTCCTTCAGATGAAATGCGGGAAGCATCGGCATTTGAACCTAACTATTTAAAGTGAGTACTTTACCATCAATCTGTGGGTAGTGTTATCTTATTTAGTTTAAAAGAATGATAACTCCAAGCCGTGTAAATTTGAGCAACAGCAGATGCGATGAGCACCGCAGTTATTCCCTTCCCCAGAGTCAAAAGTATAACAGCAATTATGCTATTGATAAGGATGGCTATTAATCCTGTTTGGAGTACATATTTTTGCTGGTTGTACTTATAAATCTGAAATATTTTAATCACATAAAAATAAGGAGGATATACAATTGCTGCACCCAGTAAATAAACGGAAGCACTATAATCAAAATGATAAATAAAGGTATTCAGCACATATAAAAACACCAGAGAAATTAAGACTAAGATTGAAGCGGCAAACACAATTCTTTGTTGTAATAGAAGCACAGCATGTTCGGTCATGCGATAAATATTTTTAACAAACGGAAGCACAATTAATGTTCCAACAGCATGTATTAAAATAAAATAAGCGCTAATAACCTGATACACCGCAACATCAGAGGCATCAGCGAAAAAAGTGAATATTAAAAAATCGATTCGTGATTGTAAAAATCCAATGATACCCAAAAGAAAAAATACATAGGCATGTTTGAGGTAATCAGGTTCAGTGGAAAAAAGTGGCTGCTTAATTTCATTTCTAAACAAAATGAGGTAAAAAACACTTCTCAATAAATGGTAACATGAATACAGCGTTATAAGTTGATAGAGCTGTTTTATTTCAATTTTATACAAGTAGAATATCAGCAACAAAAAAACACCAAACTCAATTAATATTGCACTTAAAAAATTCCTTTTGAAATTGAGCAAAACCTCGATAGATTGTGTGACGTGCAACGCTAATATCCATAAGCAGATGATACACGCCTCGGAAATGGGATAGAGTAAAAATGTAAGTATGAAAGCAATTATAAGTAATATCCACCGCGCATTTAACACTCGGTAAAACAAGCTCCCCATATTTGAAGGAGCTTTGCTGAATTCACGCATGAGATACTCCCGATTACCCCAACCTGTAACAATTACAATTATAGAAGTATAATAGAGATAGGTTGAGAAACTTCCCCACATAGCATTACTGTACCATTTTATAATCAGCATAGAAACAAACATGTTAACTGCCTGTGCCGAGAACTGCCTTACTGCATTGCTGATGATAAGGAAAAATCTGTGATAAAATTTTTTACTGAACAGTCTCAATGTTTGTTTGATTTTCTAAAAATAAAAACCATAGTTTATGCAAATGATAAAGCTCATGAAGCTTAGTTGATAGGATATTTTTTTCTATCACGGCAGTCACAAAAATGGTTTGATAATCGAGTACAATTTTATCAATAAGTTTAACTTTGAGAGTATCGCAGAGCAGCTCAGTAGGAATTTTGTCATTGCGGTTGCCAGCATCTTTTTGCTTACCAAATTTTCCTAAACTGTAAACTTGATGATACGCCTCGGCCGCGGTTGATGAGATATAAAACTCATCATTAATACTCAAACTTGCTGCCACTTTATTGGAATTTCTAACCCCAATCATAAAAAACTTCTCGAGCGGTGCACACAGGTCAATTGGAAAGTGTTTTAATGCTGTACCATCAGTTAAAGAAACAAGAAAAACTTTTTTAGGTTGTGCAAATAAGGCCACAATCCTTTGATAGTGCTCAAAAGTAAAATCATCAATAAAATTAGCATCTTTGGCTTTACTATAATTGTAGATACGTTTCATGTATCTATGCTGTAAAAAACTAAGTCCCGCATTAATATCTATTACCTCAAAAATCAATGCATTCAGACCCTCTAAATCAACACGATGATATTGTTTTACATACAACAAAATAAACTTTGAACTATTGAGTACGGTAGATTTAATTTGATAAACTTGATGCTGATTGACCGGTACTTTTTCAAAATCTGAAAAAACTACCATAATCAATACAGGATTGTAAAGCAGTTGATATACCTTACAAGTAAAAGATTCACCTAACATGATAAAGGAGTATTGCATATCATATTCGGATGTTAACCTGATGGGTTGATATTCCCTAAGTTTACGATTCTTTAATATTTTCAAAACTTGTTTCAATGATGCAGGCAATATGGAATAAATATAAGCAATAGGCAGAACCGAAATACCTTTTAACTAATTAAACAAAAATATATTTCAACTCATCATTGATTGTCAATAGTTTAGTTACCGCAATAGAAGTTCGAAAAAAGTTGACTAGCAATTATAAGCAGTATTTCTATCATTTTGAAGAAAATGTCAAAACTTTTCTCTGATGATTGTAATTCAAATTTTAACTTTGTTGTATGAATAATGGATCAGAATATAACGTGCAAAATTTTTTAGAAACATTAAATCCACCACAATATAACGCGGCCACCAGCACCGAAGGGCCGATGATGATAATTGCAGGTGCGGGCTCAGGAAAAACAAAGGTAATTACATTCAGAATTGCCTACTTAATGCAAAATGGCGTTGACCCTTTCAGCATATTAGCGCTTACTTTTACCAACAAGGCAGCCAAAGAAATGAAGGAGCGCATTGAAAAAATTGTTGGATCAAGCAAAGCACGTAATTTATGGATGGGCACCTTTCACTCCGTATTTGCCAAAATATTGCGAATTGAAGCCGAAAAATTAGGGTTTCCAACCAACTTTACCATTTACGATACCGATGACTCTAAAAGTTTAATCAAATCGGTCATCAAAGATTTAAAACTAGATGATAAACAGTACAAACCTGGGCTTGTTTACAACCGCATTTCGGCCGCAAAAAACAACCTTATTTCATGGCGTGCCTATAACAGCAACGATGAAATTCAGTTAGAGGACAAGGCAAGTCAGAAACCACAATTGGGGACCATTTATAAAATGTATCAGCAGCGCTTGTTTCAATCATCTGCGATGGATTTTGATGATTTACTCTTCAATACAAATGTTTTGTTTAGAGACTTTCCTGAAGTATTGCTTAAGTATCAGCACAAGTTCAAATATGTCATGGTAGATGAGTATCAGGATACCAACTTTTCGCAATATGTAATCGTAAAAAAATTAGCTGCGCTTAATGAAAATATATGTGTAGTAGGAGACGATGCTCAAAGTATTTATGCCTTTCGTGGTGCTAACATACAAAACATTCTCAACTTCAAAAAAGACTATCCCGATTTGAAAGTATTCAAATTGGAGCAAAACTACAGAAGCACCAAAATCATTGTTAAAGCGGCAAATAGCATTATATCCAACAATAAGCAACAGCTTAAAAAGGATGTGTGGACGGAAAATGATATTGGTGAAAAAATAGATGTAATCCGTGCCTTTACCGATAATGAAGAAGGACAAGTGGTGGCCTCCTCTATCTTTGATACGCAGATGAATGCGCAGGCACAACACAAAGATTTTGCGATTTTATATCGCACCAATGCACAAAGCCGTGCCATGGAAGAAGCCCTTCGCAGACAAAATATTCCTTACAAAATTTATGGCGGTTTGAGCTTTTATAAGAGGCAAGAAATAAAGGATTTACTGGCCTATTGCCGCTTAGCCATTAATCATCAAGATGAAGAATCGCTAAAGCGCATCATTAATTATCCGGCACGAGGAATTGGAGATACCACTATGGATAAAATTGCTGTGGCAGCCCTTACACATAATATTCCTATGTGGGAGGTGCTTAATCATCCTGCCAAATATCAGGTTGGTGTTAATCAGGGAGCAATTACAAAATTACATGACTTTGCCGAAATGATTAAGAGTTTTGCTGCAATTGCAAATACACATAATGCATACGATGCCGGGTTACATATTGCTATGCAGAGCGGACTTACAAGAGAATTGTACAATGATAAAACGCCCGAAGGCGTTAACCGATATGAAAATATACAGGAGTTGCTTAATGGTATGAAAGAGTTTACCGAGAACGATGTGGATGATTTGGTGGTTCAGGAAGATGAAAATCAAAATCGCCTCTTGCGCGACTACATGCAAAACATTGCCCTACTCACCGATGACAACGATGACAAAGATGGTGATTTCAACAAGGTTTCATTGATGACTATTCACTCGGCCAAAGGATTAGAATTTCCGTATGTATACATTGTTGGTGTTGAGGAAAATTTGTTTCCATCTCAGTTAAGTATCAACAGCAGCGATGAATTGGAAGAGGAGCGCAGATTATTTTATGTGGCAGTTACAAGAGCAGAAAAGCGCGCCACCATTACCTTTGCTACATCGCGATACAAATTTGGCACGCTGAATACATGCGAACAAAGCCGCTTTATCAATGAAATTGATTCCGACTGCTTAAACTTTAAATTCGGAAAAGCTCAATCATCTAATCATGATTTCTTTAGTGACTTCGATTTTAACGAGTCAAAAGAAGGATGGGGCAATCAGTATAAACCACGTGAACAAGCATCTTCAAGAAAACCGGTATATCAACCTCCAGCAGGTAAAACAAGTCCTAAACCTGCTTTCACCCCGCCAAAAAACTTAACTAAACTAAGTTCGGCAACAGTAAAATCGAGCAACGATATACAAGGCGATGATACCCGTAATCTAACAGCAGGTCAAGCAATTGAGCACATCAGATTTGGGAAAGGAATTGTTGAGTTAGTGGAGGGTATTTATCCCAATCAAAAGGCCACTATTAATTTTGAGGAAGCCGGTAAAAAGCAATTGATTCTCAAGTTTGCTAAAATTAAAATTTTGCATCAATAGTTAGTTATCAAGGAGGGTGAGATAACCCTTATAATATGCTAACTGATTCGACTCCAATTTGATTTTGATTTACTGTTTTGTTGAAGGAAGTTCAACAAGGGTAAATGCTCAGGCATTTGCAAGGCAGCATCCTTTTCCATAATATTATTAGCTGTTGCTCGGGCCAATTCAATAATTTCCTGGTCCTGCGAAATATTGGTAAGCTTTAAATCAATGACACCGCTTTGCTGGGTACCCTCAATATTTCCTGGTCCACGAAGTTTCAGATCAACCTCTGCTATCTCAAATCCATCATTGGTACGCACCATCGTATCTATGCGCATGCGTGCCTCTCTACTCAATTTATGAGAGCTCATCAAAATACAGTATGATTGCTCTGCACCCCGCCCCACTCTTCCTCTGAGCTGATGCAACTGCGATAATCCAAAGCGCTCCACACTTTCAATTAACATGATACTTGCATTTGGAACATTTACACCAACTTCAATTACTGT
>JBILUU010000403.1:0-2787 GCA_044370815.1 Bacteroidia bacterium | reverse complement strand
AAATTCACATATAAAAGAAAATAATTTTATGTTTGTGCGAAATTACGTTAACAAGGGATATTCAATTGCTCCTTTAAGCATTTGAGGCGAAACCCGAAAAGCCAACGAGTAGGGAAAAAGTTAATTTTAAACAAATACTATGAAGAAAATTAAAACGATTTTGCTGGCAGGATTACTGTCATTATCAATCACATCATTGCTCTCCTCATGTATGACAACAAAGACAAGTGTTGGTGCATTTAGGGAAACTCAAGGGACTGAGTATACCTATGGCAAAGCAAAACAAATTTGGTTGTTTTGGGGATTAATGCCTTTGGGAAGAGCAAGCGTAAATACCCCAGGAGATGGAAATTGCGAAGTGATTACACGATTCAATCTAGGTGATTTTATAATTAGTGGATTAACCGGTGGATTAGTAACCACACAAACGATTAAAGTAAAGGCAAAAAGAAAATAAATCAACTCGGTGGAATACAAATCCACTCAAAAATTCATAAGATAAGATTAAGATTTAACCAAGGGCGCATTGTAACGATTGTGCCCTTTGTTATTTTAATCCCATTACGCATTTTCTAATGCGGAATTTGGGTTTAAGCAGCAAAAATGCAGATACATTTGCTCCAAAGAATCGCCCTTTCAATCAGTCTCCTTTAGTAGAAACAGCAATAATTTGTATTTTTCTTTCAAGTGCTGCTGCTCGGCTGTAAACCGCATTAGTGGCATCGTTGGGGTTATCGCTCACCAATGGCGAGGCTTTTAACTCACCAATTTCTTCAATGTTTATTTTAATCTTGTTTTCATCTTCAAGATAGGGCTTTAATGCACCATTTGCGTAAGCATTAAAATAATTAACCAAACTTGATAAACGCCTTTTAGCCAAATTAACATTGTAAGAGGTAGAAGCGAGCGGACTGCAATACCCTTTCAGTGTTAAACTTACTTTTTCTCCTTTTTTCAATACAAACAGCATGAGCGAGGCAAATTGTTCAAGCTCCTCGTAAGAGGCGCGTACAGAGTCTTCAAAAAAGTCATTCATTTCGTTCATTGCTATTTCTTTTCGCTCTTCATCAAGCCCTTTGGCATAGGCCTTTAAGTAGTTATTCTTAAGCGCCAAATAGCTATTTACAGTTTCGGTATAGGTTTTCTTGGTAGTGGTGTTAAGAGTTTTACTATCGGGCTCATCGTTGTTAAAATATAAGGTAAGCGGTACCAATGTTTGTAACCGCGATTTTGCCATAAAAACAGTGTCTTTTTGCGGCTCTTCGGTAACTATGCTGTCGGTAACTTGTGGGAGGTTGATATAATAAATATCATTACAACAAGTTTCATATTTTTCATAATAGGAACCTTCTCGGTTAGAAATAAAATAGGCCTTGCTGCGCTTGTCGTTGTATTTAAAATACATGTCATTTTGTGGGCTGTTAATAGGATATCCTGCATTTTCGGGTTCATTGAATTGCCCATTTTCCCAATGCGATTTAAAAATATCAAAACCTCCCATCCCTTTATGAAAAGTACTGCTGAAGTACAATGTTTGACAGGGGTTACAGAAAAACGGAGTGATTTCGTCTTCGGGGCTGTTTACTTGTTTGCCGGCATTTACAGGTGTTTGCCAACTACCATCTTTATTTTGTTTGCTGTACCAAATATCCATGCCTCCTTCTCCACCTTTACGGTTGCTCGAAAAATAGAGGATTGTATTGCCGTTAATGATATGCAAGGAGGGATGTGTGTTTAGCGTGCCCACTTGGTTAATTTCAGCAGGCAGTGGCGTTGCCGCGGTATACTTTCCCTCAACCAAACGGTATGTATAGATGCCACAATTATTTTTGGTGTCGGTATTCGATTCACAGCGGGTACAATACATTTGTTTTCCGTCAGGCGTAAGCACCACATTGCTCATTGTTACGCCCTCTTTGCGTAATAGTGAGTCGAGCTCAACCAATTTGCTGAATCGGTAACCGCTTACCTTTGAATAATATATTCTGCTATCAATTTTATTTCCCGCAGTTTTAATTCCTGTAAAGTAAAGCACACTGTCTTTTTCAAAAGGAGCATACTCCCCACCTTTGCTGTTTACCATGCTGTCAATATGATTTACTTGAATAGGCAGGGGGTTTTTCATCAACATCAAGGCATAGCTGCAGTTTTTCGACTCCTGAGTTGCTAATGTTGCTTTTTCGGGATGTTTCTTGGTGTTTCGTTTGGCATACTTATCCAACATTTTAATGGCATCCTTGTATCTGCCGTTGTTTTTTTTACACATGGCTAAATACAATAGGGCATCAGGATACTGTTTACCATTGTCTTTTTTGTAAACTTTTGCATACCATCTTTCGGCCACAAGGTAGTTAAGGTCTAAACTACAAGCTTGGGCATATATATATTGAATTTCAATATTTGTTGAGTCAATACCAATGGCTTTTTTAAAATAGTTTTCGGCTAAATAATATTCTTTTTCTTCAATTGCTTTTTTGCCCTCTGCAAGCAATGTCTTAAGCTTTTGACCATACACAGACTGGCTTACAAGCAATATAAATACCAACTTAATAAACTTCTTTATGGGCATTATTAACTATAATTGATTTCGAAAATATACTTTAAATTCAAATCGAAGATAAAAATTATTTACAATGCATGGTATGTGCAGCTAATCGAGCATATGCACAAAACGCTCGTGTGTTTTTAAAAACGAAGCTTTGTAAGATTCAAAGGTCATATGATCCCAAAGCAAAATATACTTGTTGATTTGATAGGTTTGAATGATATTTAACAACAACATACACC
>JBILUU010000402.1:0-2793 GCA_044370815.1 Bacteroidia bacterium | reverse complement strand
TTAAATTGGACAAAATAATGATACCTATAGCCACACCATATCTTAATACTGACGATGCTCAAGCAGCATACGATACCATCCTTACCGGGTGGATTACACAAGGCCCAAGAGTGCTTGAGTTTGAAGAAAAATTTGCCAATTATGTGGGGAGCAAACATGCGGTAGCTGTTTCTAATTGCACCACTGCCCTTCATCTTGCTATGTTGGTTGCTGGTATCAAAGAAGGGGATGAAGTTATTTGTCCCTCAATGAGCTATATTGCTACAGCCAACTCTATAAAATATGTTGGTGCAACACCGGTATTTGCAGAGGTTGGAGAGGATTACAACATTGATGCAAAGCATGCCGAGAGTTTAATCACAAACAAAACAAAGGCCATTTTAATTGTTCATCAGATAGGATTCCCTGCCGATATTGACGCGTTTAGAGCCATATGTACCAAGCATAATTTAGTACTGATTGAAGATGCCGCGTGTGCAGCAGGTTCATCATATAAAGGAAAAAAAATTGGTAGCCACAGCGATTTGGTTTGCTTTTCTTTTCATCCTAGAAAGGTTATTTCGACAGGTGACGGTGGTATGATTACCACTAACAACCCCGAGTACGATCATCGCCTTAGATTGCTCAGGCAACATGGCATGTCGGTTAACGATAGGGTAAGACATAATTCATCTAAAGTAATTTTTGAAGATCATTTGGAAGTTGGTTACAATTACCGAATGACCGATATACAAGCTGCCGTTGGAATTAAGCAATTAGAAAAATTAGATTGGATTGTGGAAGAGAGAAGAAAAATTGCCATGTATTATCTCGATATGTTGAAAGATATTCCTAACATTCGCTTACCCAAAGAAAACGATCACATACACACCAATTTTCAAAGCTTTTGCATTTACTTGAAACCTGCATGTAAGATTTCAAGGAATGAGTTGATGCAAAAACTACTCGATGATGGCATTGCATCAAGACGCGGGGTAATGTGCACACACCGAGAGACAGCTTATAAAAACGAATGTAAAGATTTGCAATTGACTATTTCTGAAAACCTGCAAGACAACAGTATTGTGATTCCTCTTTATATACCCATGAATACAGAGGAAATCAATGAAGTGGTTTCGAAACTTACTTTTTATCTCGCAGAGTAAACAGGTAATTTAAAAAAAGTGCAGCGTTAATCACCATCATCAAGTATGCTCCGGCCAAATATCGCTGCTCAATGTATCCGAGCAAGAATGTGTGTGCAAAAATAAACGTGGCAGGTAAAGCCACCAGGAGCATTTCGAACAGAAATGGTCGGAAACTTTTGTTCAACAATATTCGATAGGCAGTAGCAAATATGTTTAAGATAAATAGTAAACTAATCATCCATAGTGAAATAAGGTAGGCCGCCTTTAGTCCAAATTGAAACTTACTCATGTCATTTCGCTTGGGAAGAATAAGGTTATCAAGTTTATATGGAAACAAAAACATAGCAGTAAGTTTGATTGGATTGCTAACGTAATATCTCCATGGATAAGTTTTACGGTAAGATTGTCGATAGCTACTCATCCGATCAATCAATTCTACTATATTCACTTGTGATGAATCTTTCAGGCTATGCAAATAATCGGTACGCAGTCGTAGAATATCTTCAACAGAAAATTCTTTGGTAACAGCATTCTCTATCACTTTGGTAGGCATCTTAACACGGGAGTCTATAAAGTATTCGCCATCAGTACCCCAGGTAAAGTCCATACCTAACGCAGCAGGAATTTTAATCATTTCAAAAAACTGTTCAGGATTATCGGTAAAACAATTTTTATCGGTAGTCAATATAATCAACTCGTTTTCTACTATGTAATTTCTGTAAGTCCAAACACCTAATGAAGTAATGATAGGAAGCAAAAAGATGAGCATGTACTGCAAATTTTTTTTGAGCCCTAAGGGATAAAAGAGATAAAACAGGTAAGCGGCACAAACAGGAATAAAAATAATATTGGCAGATCTGAAAAAAACTGACCATATCAAGAGGCATGAACTCACTAATATTTTGCCCTTATTTAAGCTCATATCTCTTAAAAGAAAAATTGATATGATGGCAAAGGAAGCAGCAAAACTATCGGCCATAATAAATATATCCCAAATACCGGTGTACGTATTAAATGCAAGCACACAAGCAGTGATAAGCAGGAGTATGCGATTTTTAATTACATCGTTTAAATAATTGATGATAATGGCAATAGCCAATGAGGCAAGCAGTATCTGTAAGGCCACAATCAGATTTTTGATAATAGCCATTGAGGAAAAAAATATTGACAGCACGTAAACAAAAGGCAAATATCCGGGCAATCGACAGGGAGGTCCGTAACCATTGCCCGCCATAAAATCCAATATTGGTACAATATATCCGCGTGTGTCATTCCCATCGAGTGCAATTCCATTATCATTAAAATAGGAAAGTAGGGCGTTGTTGTAAAGAAAATATCCTAACACTATCAGCTTTGCTACCAAAACTATACATGTAACAACGTATAGATTTTTAAAATTTATTGATGAAAATTTCATAACTGCTTTTGTTTCAAAAAAAATTAAATGTTATACTAAACCGACTACATCTTGAAGGAATTAGCGTGTTGAAATAAATATTTCTCTACGCAAACATACTTCAAAAGTAAAATAAACCCAAATTCCGCATTAGAAAATGCGGAAGCGCTAAAACAGCTGTAATTCAATCTATTGGTTCAATGGATTGAAAACACCTGCTAAGCGGGATTACCCTCATAAAATCACTAGTGCGTTACATGCGTAACTTCT
>JBILUU010000401.1:0-2795 GCA_044370815.1 Bacteroidia bacterium | reverse complement strand
CATTTTTGAGCTCCTTTAAATGTTGTGATACCGTAGGTTGCGATAGAGGTAGTTCATTTACAATATCTCCACAAATACACGTATCAACTTTGAGCAAGTATTCGATAATTGCAACCCTTGCCGGATGGGCCATTGCTTTTGAAAGTGCGGCTATGGAATTTTGTCTATTGGTAAAATGTTCGGTTTTTGTAGCCCCCATTTATATATTTTTATATTGCAATATTACGATAAATAATTCAGAAAAAAATAAATACAACAAATGCGTTATTTTTTCATATTTTATTGTGAGAATGTGATTTTTCAATTGCACCAAAAAATTTATAAATCCAAGAGTGGTAAATTCTGAATAAAAATTTACCTCGGTAAAAACAAATTTGGGTTATTACTTATTGCGCAGCGGTATCATTAATGATAATGTAAAAATACTGTGGCTAATGCCGAAAAAAAAGTTAATTATAATGAAATGGGACTATTTATACCAATTGCATTTATTTTTCATCCAACTAAAAAATAAATATGCAATAGTTAATGCCGATACAACTTGAAAATAGTACAATGAAGCAATGCCGAAATTAGACTATTTTGAAAGTGTAATCGGTATATTGGGTAATATCCAGAAAAATAAAAATCTCCCGTTGGTCAAACGCTCATAGCAAATACCCTGAAAGGAAATTTTAACAAGTATAATAAACTTACTTGAGGATAGTAACAAATCCTTTGTAAGTTTTCATAGGATCAGTTAAAAAGGCACACTTCAGAATATAATAATAAACTCCGGCCGGGCAATTACTGCCTTTGTGTTTGCCATCCCAGTTTACAGTAAAATCGGTTGTTTCAAATACCATCTCGCCCCAGCGATTGAATATAGAAAGATCATAAATTTCGGGAATACATTTCGACTCAATGATCAATTCATCATTGACAGCATCGGCATTCACCGTAAAAATATTGGGAATATTAATATCGCAAGGCAATACAGTATCACAGTTTACCACTTGCCAAGTGTACTGCACATTTCTAACACCGCAGCTAAGGGTAATGTTAGCCGTTATGGTATAGTTGCCTTCATTGTTGTATGTATACTCGGGATTAAAATCAACTGATGTATTGGCTGCTCCACTGGCAGGGTCACCAAAATCCCATTCTACTGCAGTGATTAAAGAATCAGACAACACACTGAACTGAACCTTTGATGCTTCACAAGCACTTCCGGTAGCATTTATTGTGGCGGTGCAGAGTGCAAAGCAATCTATGACATTGATGGCATTGTTGTACACAGTATCATATGCACAACCATTGGCGTAAACTGTAAGCGTAACATCATAGTTACCCGGGGTGGTGTAGACGTTTCCTGTGCTATCTGAAGTGGCTGTTGTGCCATCACCGAATTGCCAAAGCAAAGAATCTGCAGTGGCAGCTGTATTGTTTTCAAAGCTTACATTAAGTGGCACACAGCCCTCGCTAGGGAGATTTTCAATTATTGGTAACACCACAGGAGTAGGTGCAATTACTACCTCGCTAATGGTACAATCGCCATTCAAGTATGTGGCAAGCTGATAGGTTCCTGCGTTGAGCCCTAGGGTGCTCACATTAAGTAGGGTATCTGTTTGGCCAACAATAGCAACTCCATTTTTGAACCATTGAAAGGTTGAGTTGGTAGAATCAGAGCTACCTGTCAACAACAAATTATTTTGACACAATGAACCGCTAACGGTGATGGTATTTCCAAACAAATCTGATTGGTTCAAGGTAAGTTGATCAGCTAAAAAGTAAGGCAAATAACCCAAGTCATAAGAATAGCCAAATGGTATAGTACATGGCCCACCAATCATAATTGCTGTGTAATTAAAGGCAGGTGTAAAAGTGATGGTAACTGTTTTCCAAATACCCTCAGAAGTATAACTAGCTGTCCCCAGTACCTCCCAATCGGCAGTTCCAATAGGGCATCCATAGGTATTTTGAACCGCAATAGGCCATGTAGGACAAGATACAGAACCATATATGGTAATATCGACCGGACCGTAGGGAGCCACAAGTGGATAAACAGTTGTTGGAGTGTTGAAAGAATCGATGGGGGCGCCTGCTATTTTCATTGTTAGTGTGTATTGCTCACCGGCCTGCATAGATCCTAGCAAACAAGCACCCAAATACTCATTGTATGGCACTTCACTAAATCCATTAAACAGCGAGTCTACAATATGAAACCCAGCTACTGAATTGCCATCTGGAAGCGGCAAAGGCGTACCCGGCATAAAAAATGATAACCCGGCTGTAGTGTCTATAAAAAAATCAGAAGTGGCATCAGATGCCTGCTCCCAAGTTGTGGCACATGATAACTCACTATAACCTTGCGGCAAACAGTCAAACTGTTCAAAAGAAGGATTAGGAATAAGCGACACAGGAATTGTAGTCCCCGAATTACATACACAATCTGCAGTATCGTTCAAATCAATCAACCCATCGGCATCGTCATCAATGGCATTGTTGCAAATTTCCTGTGCAGTGGCAAACACACTGCATAAGAGCAAAACAATTAACAAGTTTTTTTTCATGGTCAGTGTTTTAAATTATTGAACCACAATGCCACAATAAATGCCTTCGAAAAGCTATCAATAAAGTATCTATGGACATAAATTGTAACAAATATATGAATTTAAATTAAGTTCGACATAGGTAACCAATAACAACATATTCAATTAAAAAACACTTCAAAATACTACTTTTAACCATTTTCAATAGAAATAAAAGCGTATTATACTATTCCTTCTGCTTCACAAACCTATGCTACACATTAG
>JBILUU010000400.1:0-2810 GCA_044370815.1 Bacteroidia bacterium | reverse complement strand
GGCCGCTAAATATTACTTCAACAAGGGAAACAAAGCAAAAGCAAAGGCCTATTTGCTAAAGGGTTTTGAATATGCTCCACAATCTAAAATGATACTTGACAAACTAAAGCTTGTACAATAAATACAGGCTACAGTTTTGCATGATGCTATTAAAATTATAAAACATTCGTAATAATACAACTCACAGTTTAATCTACATACATGATACTTTCAATCAAAGGAGCAGCTAAAAATGTAACCGGGAGCAAGCATTTGATCACAACCACTAAAGGAAAAAAAATATTGCTCGACTGTGGTCTATATCAAAATAGCGCAAAAGATAATGAAGAGCTCAACCGACACTTTGGCTTTAATCCGGCCGATATAGATGCTGTAATTTTATCACACGCACACATCGATCATTCGGGCAATTTACCTTTGCTGGTGAAGCAAGGATTTACCGGAAAAATATATGCCACTCCGGCCACACGCGATTTGTGTGAAATCATGCTACTCGATAGCGCACATATCCATGAAAGCGATATTGTATTCATCAATAAAAGAAGATTAAAAGCAGGAAAATCGCCATTAAAACCACTTTACACAGTGAAAGATGCAGGAAAATGTATGAAGCACTTTTATGCTGTTCCATACAACAATGAGTTTATCATCAATGAAGAAGTGAGTTTTAACTTTACCGATGCCGGCCATATTCTAGGAAGCGCGGTAATTAACCTCTCCCTTCAAGAAGAAAATAAAACCATCAAACTTTGTTACACCGGTGATATTGGTAGGCCCAACGATTTAATCATTAAAGCTCCTGAACATTTTCCTCAAGCCGATTACATCATATGCGAATCAACCTATGGCAACCGATTGCACGATGATGCTGCATTAGCAGGTGAAAAACTGTTGCAAATTGTGCGCGACACCTGTATTACAAGAAAAGGAAAATTACTCATCCCCGCTTTCAGTTTAGGTCGTACACAAGAAATTGTTTACACACTCGATTGCCTTAAAACACAAGGACTGCTGCCTTCCGTAAAAGTTTTTGTTGATAGCCCTTTGAGTATGAATGCCACTGAAATCATGCGAAAATATAGTGATAGCTTCAACGATACCATTAAGCATTACATGGAAAAAGATGATGATCCTTTTGGTTTCAATAATTTAGTGTATATACAGGATGCAGAAGAATCCAAAGCGCTCAACGATTATAAAGAACCATGCATCATTATCAGTGCCTCAGGTATGATGGAGGCCGGGCGTATCAAACATCATTTGCATAACAATATCGGTAAAGAAAATTGCACCTTATTAATTGTTGGCTTTGTTCCACCAAATTCACTTGGACACCGATTACTGCGTGGCGATAAACAAGTTAAAATATTTGGTGAAGTGCACGATGTAAAAATAAATATTGCTGCCATCAACTCATACAGTGCGCATGCCGATTACAATGAAATGATACAATTTCTTTCGTGTCAACAAAAACAAAAGATAAAAAAAATATTTCTCGTGCATGGCAATGAAGATGTGATGTATGATTTCAAAATAAAATTAATGGAAGCAGGATTCAACAATATTGAAATACCAGATTTAGATAGCTTTTACGAGTTACATTAATTGAAATTGTTGCCATGCGAAGCGAGCAATCAAGTATTAAAATAGCTGCCATGAAAAGGGTATTGATTGGCAGTGTTGTAATCATGGCTATCAAAACAAGCACCTACTTTCTTACTCACTCCAATGCTGTATTAACCGATGCACTTGAATCGATAATTAATATTGTTACCGGTGCATTCGCACTTTACAGTTTACACTATGCCTCCAAACCAAAAGATGCCAATCATCCTTATGGTCATGGTAAGATTGAATTGTTGAGTGCCGGTTTTGAAGGTGGCCTGATTTGTATTACGGGTGTTTTAATCATCGCTAAATCGATATACGGTTTTTTTAAACCCATACAAATTCATAGCTTAGATATTGCTGCAGTGCTATCATTGCTTGCAGGAGGTGCTAATTATCTGATGGGAAAATATTTAATTAAATTAGGTAAGCAACATCAATCGGTTGTGATGACAGCTGATGGAAAACATTTGATCGCAGATACTATTTCGAGTATTGGACTAGTAGTTGGCTTATTAGTAATTCACCTCACCGGATTGCTATGGCTCGATCATGCTATTGCCATTATTTTTGGATTATTTATTTTGTATACCGGTTATCAATTATTAAAGCAATCAATAAACGGTTTGCTTGATGAAGCTGATTACTATAACCTAAAAAAGTTGATTTGGATATTGAATAAAAATCGTAAACAAAAATGGATAGACATGCACAATTTGCGTGTACTTAAATATGGGCATACTTTACACATTGATGCACACATTACCTTGCCTTGGTACGATAACTTAGAGGACACCCATCATGAAGTGATTGCGGTAGAAAACTTATTGAAAGAGCAATTGCACGAGGACATTGAATTTTTCATTCATTCAGACCCTTGCATTCCTACCTCATGCGGTATATGTAGTATTGTAGATTGTAAATACCGACATGCCGCTTTTGAAAAAAGATTGGAATGGACTCTCGAAAATTTATTGCCCAACAAGAAACACGCTGTGCAAGAAACATAGCTAAACACGAATTCACGATAAGCGATTTATACCAATTGCATTTATTTTTTAGTCCAACTAATAAATAAACCCGAATTCCAATAATGCGTTTGCATTAGAAATAAATAGCTAACATGTTTCATTTTAGTGTGGTGTTTAAAAAAATGATGTTGGCCTTGTGAAAATGGCGTTAAGAAAAATATAATGGAAGGC
>JBILUU010000066.1:0-10602 GCA_044370815.1 Bacteroidia bacterium | reverse complement strand
TTCCACAGGTAAGAAAGTAGACAACCCCGATTTTAGCGATGGAGCTCAAAACTTTAAAGCCAAGCACATTATTTATAACACAAAAACCAAGAAAGGTAAAATTAAGGAGGTAACCACTGTAGATGGGGAAAGTTACCTGAGAGGAGAAAGTGTAAAAAAGGATAGTAATAATGTTTCTTACATGCAGCATGGCAGTTATACCACCTGTAATTTAGAGCACCCCCATTATTACTTTGCATTGAGTAAGCTTAAGGTGATACCTGACGATAAAATTGTAACAGGTCCCGCCAATTTGGTTGTGGCTGATGTACCTACTCCTTTGGCTTTGCCTTTTGGATTTTTCCCAAACCGAAAAGGGCAGGCCAACGGTATTTTGTTGCCCACCTATGGACAAGCCAATAACTATGGTTTTTTCCTTAAGGATGGAGGTTATTATTTAGGAATTAATGAGCATTTTGATGTGATGATCAGAGGCGACATATACACCCGCGGCAGTTGGGCTTTAAGAACCGAAAGTCAGTATGCTCAAAAGTATAGGTACAATGGGAATTTTAACCTTAGCTATGCAGTGTTTAAGTTAGGTGAACAGGGCTTTCCAAACTTTCAAAAAAGAAGAGATTTTTTTGTGAGATGGAAACATGCGCAGGATCCTAAAGCCAATCCGGGCAGCCGCTTTAGTGCCGATGTAAATTTTGGAACAAGCAGTTTTAATCAGTTAAATGCTACCAGTGCCAACGATATCTTATCGAATACGTTTCAATCATCTGTTCAATACAACAAAACATTTGCAAAAAGTAACTTAACCTTAAGTGCACGTCAATCTCAAAACACCAATACAAGGAAGTTCGATATTAGTGCTCCTGAACTTACATACGCTGTAAATCGTTTTTATCCTTTTAAAAGAAAAAATCCTGTTGGATCAGCACGCTTGTATGAAGATATTGGTTTAACTTATACCAACTCTACACGGGCACAATTATCTACAATAGATTCATTATTGTATAGAGGTGATGTAGATTGGAGAAAGCAAGTAAGCAAGGGAACAAACCACATCATACCCATTACATCAGCAATCAAACTCTTTAAATATTTTACGTTCAGTCCAACGGCCACCTATACAGAGTCATGGTATTTACAATCGGTACGAAAGTCATTCGATAGTGAAAGCAATGCAATTGTAACCGATACCATTAATAAATTTGCACGCGCTCGAGACATAACGATGAACGCCTCTTTAAGGACTATTGTATATGGTATGTATCAGTTCAAAAGCGGACCCGTGAAAGCGCTTCGGCATGTGATTACACCCAACGTTGGATTCACCTATAACCCCGGTATTTCGGGCTTTAGCACGGTTAAAAATGAAGCTACAGGAAATTCCATCAACTACAGCAGGTTTGAAGGTGCTATGTTTGGTGCGCCAACCATAGTTAAAACAGGATTTGTTAATATGGGGCTTGTCAATAATTTGGAAATGAAAGTAAGGTCGTCTTCTGACACCATTAGTGGCTTCAAGAAAATTAAAATATTCGAGAACCTAAGTATCGACTCAAGGTATGATGTGCTTGCCGATTCCTTTCAACTTTCGCCTTTCACTATGAATTTGCGAACCATGCCTTTTGAGAATATTAATATTAATATGAATGCAGTTGCCGATCCTTATGCCTTGAGCGATGTCTCGGGTAGGAGGGTGAATGATTTTGTGGCTAATAATGGAAGCCAGTTGGCTCGATTAACTTCGATGAATATAGCCGTTGGTGTAAATTTACAGAGTAAACAGGCCAAACCTAAAACCGACTCTAAAACGGGTAATAAAGAGGAGCTTGATGAGATCAACAGAAATCGATATCAATATGTAGATTTTAATATTCCTTGGACATTGAATGTTAGTTACAATTTTATATATAATAAACCTGCTTTTACAGAGAATATTCAGCAAACGCTATCTTTTAACGGTGATATCAATGTTACCGAGAATTGGAAGGTGGGAATGAATTCGGGCTTCGATCTCAAACAAATGAAATTTACCTATACCAGCATGAATATTTACAGGAATTTGCATTGCTGGGAAATCAGACTCAACATGGTTCCTTTTGGTTTCAGGAAGAGCTATTCATTGGACATCAATGTAAAATCAAGCATTTTGCAAGATTTGAAATTGAGTCGCAAACGCGATTGGTTCGATTTACAATAAATTAATAAAATCACTTGATACAATTTCTATAAATTAGCCACAAAAAAATAATATGACAAAGGTTCACAATTTTAGCGCAGGTCCCGGTATATTGCCGCAGGAGGTATTAAAGCAAGCTGCTGAGGCATGTATTAATTTTGATCATCTGAATTTATCATTGCTTGAAATTTCTCACCGCAGTAAAAGTTTTGAAGCAGTAATGAGCAAGTCGCGACAGTTGGTTAAAGAGTTACTCCATTTGGATGATGATTTTGAGGTGCTCTTTTTAGGCGGAGGCGCAAGTTTGCAGTTTGCGATGGTTCCATACAATTTACTATGTAGCCATGGTAAGGCTGGGTATGTGAATACAGGTGTATGGGCCAGTAAGGCCATTAAAGAGGCCAAAATAATTGGCAACACAGCAGTGATAGCCTCGAGCGAGGAATCAAAATTTACATTCATTCCTAAAGGTTATGAAATACCTGAGGATTTAGACTACTTGCACATCACAAGTAACAATACCATTTATGGTACTCAAATGAGTACCTTCCCCAAAACGGCTGTACCATTGGTATGTGATATGAGTAGTGATATTTTTAGCCGCGAAGTTAATGGCAACGATTTCGCATTGATTTATGCGGGAGCCCAAAAAAATATGGGTCCTGCAGGTGCAACAATGGTAGCTGTTAGAAAAAGTGTTTTGGGAAAAACTGGACGCAAAATGTTGTCTATGCTGGATTATCAGGTGCATATCAAAGGTGAGTCTATGTATAATACACCGCCTGTGTTTCCTATTTATGTGTCGATGCTCACAATGGAATGGATAAAGAACAATGGAGGGGTATCGCACATAGAAAAACTAAACAACGAAAAAGCTGCACTGCTTTACGCAGAAATTGATAGAAACTCTTTATTTAAAGGAACTACTGCCGTGGAGGACAGAAGTAAGATGAATGTTACTTTTGTGATGCACAACCCAGCGCTCGAGCCTGCCTTCGATTTGTTAGCCAAGGAAGCCAATTTAAGCGGATTACGTGGTCACCGTGATGTGGGCGGTTACAGGGCTTCATTATACAACGCCTTACCCATTGAGAGTGTGAAAGTTTTGGTAGAGGTGATGCAACATTTTGAGAAGAAGCAGGCATAAACAGTCGTTAAATAGGTATGATACCTCTGTGCAATTTTCTGGTATATAAAGTGATGAATGTGTCGAGATGTAATCATACTTATCTCGATAAAGATTTGCTCATGAATTTTTCAATAAGTAATGTCTTGAAATACTAATAAATATGAAAAATATAAAGTTATTGGCCAACGATGGCATTGATGAAACAGGCAAGCGAATGCTGGAGGTAGCGGGATTTGTAGTGATTACTCAAAAGGTTGCACAAGAAAATTTAATTGATGCTATTAATCAAGAAGGCTATGAGGCACTCACGGTGCGTTCTGCTACAAAGGTTAGAAAGGAACTTATAGATGCTTGTCCCGGATTAAAATTAATTGGCCGTGGTGGTGTTGGCATGGACAATATTGATGTAGATTATGCAAAAAGTAAAGGGATTGCAGTTTACAATACACCTGCTGCTTCTTCTAATTCTGTAGCCGAATTGGTTTTCGCTCATTTGTATGCCATGTGCCGTTTTATTTACGACAGTAATAGAAATATGCCATCACGCGGACATACCGATTTTGATTCGCTTAAAAAGAAATATGCTGCCGGTGTTGAACTTAGAGGTAAAACAATAGGGATCATTGGAATTGGTCGCATAGGACAGGCTGTAGCGCAAATAGCACTAGGCTCAGGCATGAAGGTAATTGCCCATGATCCATACATCAGTCAAGTAGATATTAAAGTAAATATCTATGGGGTTTCAACTCTTCCGGTAGTTTCCATTAATACCGTTTCGATGGACGATTTGCTTGCTTCCAGTGACTTTATTTCGGTGCATGTACCAGGTGGCAATTTGATTGGAGAAAACGAAATTGCCAAAATGAAGGCAGGTGTTTGTTTGATAAACGCTTCTAGGGGAGGTGTGATTGATGAAGCAGCTCTAATAAACGGACTTAATAGTAAACATGTTGCTCACGCTGCTCTCGATGTGTTTGTGAATGAGCCCAAACCAAGCGAAGCATTGTTAAAACACCCTCAAATATCCCTTACTCCTCACATTGGTGCTGCCACCAACGAAGCGCAAGAGAGAATAGGAGTGGAGCTGTCGGAATTAATTATTAATCACTTCAAAAATTAGTCAATAATAGTGCTAAATTGAAAACATGATATTAATCATGTTTGAATTCTATATGATCAAAATTTGTATATATTGCTCAAGAAAAAATAAAATTAATTATTATGAAAATTGAAAAGTCAGTAGCAGGTTACCACATGTTGGTTATTCTCAGCGAGGTTGACGGTTATTTCGATACAGCAGAGAAAAAAATTATTTCCCAATATATAAAAGATACCGCGCCAAGTATTGTTAACCTGGAGGTGCAGGATAAAATTTTGAGTAATCTTCCGAAGGAACTTTACATGGAGCATTTCGAAAAGGTAGCCAACGATTTTTATTGGCAATCATCACCTGAGGAACGAAATGGATTTATCAATTTTGCATTTAAATTGGTTAAAGCCGATAAAAATATTTCGAAGGAAGAAAACAAATATATTGATGCCCTATATAACATTTGGGATCTTGCTGTTGAATAGTGCTTTTCCGCATTTCAAATCACTTAAACACCAAACAAATTGTTACGATTAAAATTGCCAACTGACCCTCGCTGGGTGAACATTGTTGAAGAAAATATACCCGAAATATTAACCGACCATGCTTGGTGTGAGCAGAAAGCTGCCACTAATGCCATCTCATTAACTGTAAATTTCCCTGAATATACTGATCTTGTGAATGCCATGCTCGAATTGGCACAAGAGGAATTGGAGCATTTTAAAATGGTGCATCAGATAATTCTAAAGCGCAATTTAACGCTTGGGTTCGAGAGAAAAGATGCATACGTAAATGAGTTATACAGCTTTGTCAGAAAAGGTTATCAGCGTCATATTGTACTGGTTGACAGATTGCTTTTTTCGGCAATGATTGAAGCGCGAAGCTGTGAACGATTTAAGGTGCTTTCAGAAAATATTAATGACAAAGAATTATCTGCTTTTTATCATGAATTGATGGTGAGTGAAGCAACACATTATACACTTTTCATTAAGCTTGCCAAGCAATATGCTAACGGTATTGATGTGGATAAGCGTTGGCAGGAGTTTTTAGATTTTGAAGCATCAGTGATTGCAAAATATGGCAACAAAGAAACCATTCATGGCTGAAACGAATAATTGTTTCGTAAAATTTTCTTTTTAGATCAATGACTGCCAAAACCTCTTTGCCTCATGGCTTCAAAGGTAATTATGGCACAACTTCCCGAAACATTAAGAGAATCAATTTTTCCACGCATAGGAATTTTAATTTGTTTACTAGCTTTTCTTAGCCAAAAATCGCTCAAACCAGCTGCTTCAGTGCCAAACACTAGCGCGGTTGGCTGTTTAAAATTCTGTTCATGATAAAATTCAGTTGCCGTTAAAGCAGCGGCATAAGTTAGCATTCCTTTTTCTTTTAGCCAAGTCAAACACTCCTCATTGCTACAACATACTACCTGATTGGTAAAAATACAACCTAAACTACTTCTAATGGCATTAGGATTAAAAATATCAGTTTTTTTATCACATACAATCACTGCATCTACGTCTGCTGCATCGGCCGAGCGCAATATAGCACCCAAGTTTCCGGGTTTTTCAACAGCTTCTAAAATTACAATAAGAGGAGTTTTTGAAAGCTGTAATTCATCTAATTTTTTATAGTTAATTTTAGCTACTGCAAAATAGCCATCTCTGCTTTCACGATAGGCTAACTTTTCAAATACAGGCTGCGTAATTTCAATAAGTTGTGTAGATTTAAATAATGGGCTTTCAACTAGTGAAGCATCTTTAACAATGTCTGGACAAAAATACAATTCCGTAATTTCATAACCAGCTTCAGCGCACAATAAAATTTCTTTTTTTCCCTCCACTGTAAACAAGCCCATTTCTGCTCTGTGCCCCGATTTTTCGAGCTTAATTAGGGTCTTTACTTTAGGATTGTTTAAACTAGAAATTTGTAACATGGTATGAAGTTAAATGGTTATGAAATAAAAAAAGGATTGAAAATTTCAACCCTTTTAGTTTGCCTCGTTATTTGAATTATAAGCCCAAAAGTATCTCCTCTGGCGACTTTGCACCAAACAACATCTTGCTTGGATTTTCTAGCATATCTTTCACTTTTACCAAGAATCCAACCGACTCGCGTCCATCAATGATGCGGTGATCATAAGATAGAGCTACGTACATGATAGGTCTTATTTTTACTTCTCCATTAACCGCTACAGGTCGGTCAACAACATTGTGCATTCCTAAAATAGCACTTTGAGGAGGATTAATGATTGGTGTACTCATCATACTGCCAAAAACACCCCCATTGGTGATGGTGAAGGTGCCACCGGTCATTTCTTCAATAGTAATTTTATTTTCTCTTGCCTTTAGTGCTAAATTTTTAATCCCATTTTCTATATCAGCCAAACTCATGGCTTCCGCATTACGTAATACTGGAACAACCAGTCCTTTTGGTGCACTTACTGCTATTCCAATATCACAGTATTTATGGTATACGATTTCATCACCATCAATCATTGCATTTACAGCAGGGAAAAGTTGCAATGCTTCAGTTACTGCTTTGGTAAAGAAACTCATGAACCCAACATTTACACCATACTTTTCCTTAAACGCATCCTTGTATTTTGCTCTTATAGACATAATGGCACTCATGTCTACTTCATTGAACGTAGTGAGCATGGCAGTTTCATTTTTTACCGCCACCAATCTTTGTGAAAGTTTCTTGCGCAATGATGTCATTTTTTGACGATCGG
This sequence comes from Bacteroidia bacterium, assembly GCA_044370815.1. Lineage (GTDB taxonomy): Bacteria > Bacteroidota > Bacteroidia > UBA4408 > UBA4408 > CAIKXD01. Next base: position 3,473 of record JBILUU010000066.1, on the reverse strand, counting down.
TATCGCGTGTTATTTCATCAGATGCAGCTGGTTTAAAACCTTTGGCCATTAAATTAAGCACATCAGATTTTGTTATTCTGCCATCTTTTCCTGTCCCACTAATTGCGTTGGCCGGAATTTTATTTTCCTCCATTAATTTCTTTGCAGCAGGCGCTGCTGTTCCTTTAGCATAACTATCTGTTTTTGCTGTTGCAGCAGGAGCAGGGCTAGGCTTGGCAGTTTCAACTACTTTTGTAGATGGAGCAGATGTTTCAGTTTTTTCTGGTTTTGGCGCAGCAGCTACGGAGGTATCAATTTTGCAAACTACATCCCCAACCTTCACAGTATCGCCCTCTTTGGCTAATATACTTAATTGCCCCGATTCCTCGGCATTCACCGTGAGTGTGGCCTTATCAGAATCTATTTCACATAGTTCATCATCTTTCTCAACTACATCTCCTTCTTTTTTCAACCAACGCGCAATTTGTACTTCTGTAATGGATTCTCCCGGACTGGGAACTTTTATTTCTATAATCATAACTTAGATTTTTTAAATGTATAAGATATTTTTTAGGCCTTTATAGCAACAGAAGCAAAAGCTCTGTCAATAATTTCCTGTTGTTGTTTAACATGCGTTTTTGAAGATCCTGTGGCAGGGCTTGCGCTCTCCTTTCTTGAAATAACCTGCAAATCTAATTGCCTCAAAGTTCTGAGCATATAGGCCCATGCGCCCATATTCTCTGGCTCTTCCTGCACCCAGGTATATTGCTTTACTTTACTGTATTTCTTTAGTATATCGTTGATTTGATTTTTCGGGAAAGGGTACAACTGCTCAAGTCTAATGATGGCAATATGCTCGGCATTTGTTTTTTCTTTCCGCTCCAATAATTCATAATATATTTTTCCGGTACAAAGTATCAACTCTTTTACTTTGCCAGGATTTGCAGCATGATCATCAAACACCTCTTTAAATCCTCCTTCGGTAAACTCAGCAATTGTTGATACGCATTTTGGATGACGCAATAAACTCTTAGGAGTAAATGCAATCAAGGGTTTTCTAAATGAGCTGTGTAATTGTCTGCGTATGCAATGGAAGAAGTTGGCAGGAGTGGTAACATTTACAATATACATATTATTTTGAGCGCATAAATGAAGGAAACGTTCCATGCGGGCACTGCTGTGCTCAGCACCTTGTCCCTCATAGCCGTGAGGAAGGAATACGCAAATCCCGTTCATTCTTCTCCATTTATCTTCAGCGGCAGATAAGTATTGATCAAAAATAACTTGAGCACAATTATTAAAGTCACCAAACTGCGCCTCCCAAATGGTAAGTCCGTGAGGGGTTGCCATAGCATAGCCGTACTCAAAACCAAGCACACCATACTCAGAAAGTAAAGAATTGTATATATCAAACTTTGCTTGTATTCTCTCCAAATTGTTGAGAGGTACATATTCCTCCTCGCTATCTTCAAGCTTGATTACAGCATGTCGGTGAGAAAACGTGCCACGTTCAACATCCTGTCCACTGAAACGAATCGGATAATTTTCACTCAATAAGGTTCCGTATGCCAACAACTCACCCATAGCCCAGTCTAATCTACCTTCGCCTTCAAGCATTTTTTGTCTGTCCTTTAAAATGCTTTCAATTTTGTTGAAGAACTTTTTGTTGGCCGGTATATGAGATATCTTTTCGCCTATGTTAAGTAATAGCTCTTTCTTAACAGCAGTAACAGGCGATTGGTCAAAGTCATGATCCTCGTCCATGCGAAGTCCTTTCCAAACACCATCCAAAAAAGATGTTATTTTCGACTTACTAATTTGCTTTGCTTCATCAAGTCTGTCTTGCAAAAGTTTCTTAAAATTCTTTTCAATTTCTTTTGATTTGCCTTCATCAACAGAACCTTCTGCCACTAGTTTTTTGACATAAATTTCTCTTGGATTTTGATGCGCTACAATGGCCTTGTATAAAATTGGCTGTGTGAAACGCGGCTCATCACCTTCGTTGTGTCCATATTTCCTGTAACAAAGTAAATCTATAAATACGTCTCTATGAAAATTCTGTCTGAATTCAACTGCCAATCTAATGGCATAAACTAAAGCTTCAACATCATCACCATTAATGTGAAATACGGGCGACTGCACCACTTTTGCTATATCTGTACAATAAGTACTCGAGCGTGCATCATGATAGTTGGTTGTAAAACCTATTTGATTATTAATTACCAAATGTATGGTGCCACCCGTTTTGTAGCCATCTAGTTTCGACATTTGAATTACTTCATACACCACACCTTGTGCCGCAATTGCTGCATCGCCATGTATTAAAATTGGTGCCAGTTTATTGTAATCTCCTTGGTAGGCAGCATCTATTTTAGCTCTTGAAATTCCCTCTACCACAGGTCCAACTGTTTCAAGATGCGAAGGGTTTGGTGTTAAACTTAAGTGAACTTTCTTGCCACTGTCTGTGCTAATATCTGCACTGTATCCTTGATGATATTTTACATCTCCGTCAAATAATGAGTCTTCATATTCCTTGCCTTCAAACTCACTAAAAATATCCTCGTAGGTCTTGTGTAAAATATTGGCCAACACATTTAAGCGTCCGCGGTGAGCCATTCCAATAACAAACTCTTGAATCCCAATTTCAGCTCCTTTTTCAATCACAGCATCGAGCGCAGGAATTAAAGACTCAGCACCTTCCAAAGAAAAACGTTTTTGCCCTACAAACTTGGTATGAAGGAAATTTTCAAAAACAACTGCCTTGCTGATATTTTCTAGCAATCGTAATTTTTCTTTTGCAGAGAGACTTGGTGTATTTTGAGTACTCTCCATACGGTTTTGCAACCATTCAAGAATTTTTTGATTTCTGATATACTTAAATTCAACACCAATAGAGTTGCAATAAGTCTTTTTGCAAAATGCAATGATGTCGCGCAGTTTTGCTGGACCTAATCCAATTTGTTTGCCTGCTTGAAACTCAGTATCCATATCGGCTTCACCCAAACCAATCAAATGAATATCATCAAGCGTAGGAGTGTATTTTCTGCGCTCCCGCACAGGATTTGTTTTGGTAAACAAGTGACCAGTGCTTCTATACAGATTAATCAAATTAACAACCTGAAACTCTTTGCTGATATTGTCAGGAATCTGACTATCGTTTTCGTAGTTTTTTCGTGCAAACTCAAATCCTTCAAAAAAACTTCTCCAACCCTGCTCAACCGATTCAGGATTATTCAAATACTGTTTATAGCTATCCTCTATAGCTTCTAGGTGCCCATTACTCAAATAAGAAAACTTATCCATACTTTAATTTTAAAGAAACGCAAAGTTATAATTTAATACTGAATTGAGGTAAATTTTAGTTCGAGAAATATATATGCTGCAAATTTTAGAAAGTTTAAATATTTCCATCAGGAAACTATAGTTTAGGCTAATTGAGAACTCTTGATAACAATCAATCGGAAGCACATTTACTGAAACTCGTTTAACAGAGT
>JBILUU010000069.1:0-10259 GCA_044370815.1 Bacteroidia bacterium | reverse complement strand
ATTTTTGATTCTTTTGTTTCAAGACAAAAGAATGCGAATTTTTTTGAAAGTAAGATTTTAAAATTTATTTCTAAACCATTATTATGCAGGCAGTTAAAATGTAGTTAGATGGAATTAATCAGTAGAAGTTACGCATGTAACGCACTAGTGATTTTATGAGGGTAATCCCGCTTAGCAGCTGTTTTCAATCCATTGAACCAATGGATTGAATTACAGCTGTTTTAGCGATTCCGGATTTTCTAATGCGGAATTTGGGTTAAAAAATAAATAAGCAATGGTTAATGCCAATACTACTTGAAATTAGTACAATAAGGTTAAGCCGCAATTGGACTAAATTGAAAGTGTCATCGGTATTAGTTTACATCCTAATAAACTAGGTTATTGAATTAGCATCATTCTAATTTTCCTTAGCTGTAAGAGCCCGTAGGATAGGCTCACTCGTGGGACGCGATCGAGGCAGCGTTCCAATTAAACAAATGTGATTGGTAAATGCTAATCGTAAAGAAATTTGGTACAAATGCAGTATAACAAATTTGGACCATTACTTATTTCAAATAGGTATTACATCAATTGGGTTAAATATAAATACATTGAGTATAATCTCTGATCATAAAAAAAGGGCTCACTGCATAACAGTGAGCCCTTGTGCTTAAGGATATTGCTATTTACTTCTTAGCTGCCTTTCTTCTGTCGTTGATTCTTTTGGCTCCATATCCGGCACAGGCCACCAACAGCGCACTTAACCCGCCATCAACAGGGGTTGCAGTTGGAGGAGGACCAATTGGCGGTTGAGCCATCGCTGGAAAAAACACAACGATTCCTAAAACAATCAGCAACAATGTTGCGTATTTGAAATTTGAAAGTTTCATATTATTTAATGATTATTTTCTTGGTTAATAATGAATTATTAGACTGAATTTTAACAGTATACATGCCCTGTGCAAGTGTTGGCAATTGAACAGTTGTTAACCCATTCAATACAGTTATTGCATTTTCAAGCACTACTTTACCAGACAAATCGAACAACATCAAACCTACATTTTGTGCATCTCCACTATTGCTTATGCTTAAAATTTCGTTGGTGTTGAAACAATCAAGTACTTGTGAAGAGGCATCTTCCAAACCTAATATCTCTGTGCTGTTTTCATAATTCAAGTAAAATCTATTTTGATAAACATCTGCAGCAAGCGCCACAGTGTATTTGGCATTAGCTTTCAACTTGATCTTTTTATTGGCAACAACGTCAACCAAATAGGCGTTCAAATCATTTTGAGTATTCCCAAATTCAGCAACTTTGAAAGTATATACGCCATCGGTTTTAGCAATTAATTGCAAAGGGATACTTCTTGAAGGAATCAACTTTTCGTAGGTTTTAATTGCAATCACTCGGTTATCGATCATCATTCCCAATTCAGGAAGATTTTCGGTTGGAGCATTCATCATTTTTGCCATATCAATTTCAGGATTATAGCCTTCTATTGCACCTTCTACAGTTCCAATAGCAAGCTGATCGGCACCATCTTGATTTTCAATGTTTAGCTTCAAGATATTTTTAACCTCTGCTTCTCTATTGAAAGTTGGTGCATTAGACCCCCATCTGATTGAATTATCGGTAATAAGTGTTCCACCGGCTGGTGTATTCAAAGTGATTGCAACAGCCTGAGATGAGAAAATAGTATCGGTCATGCCAAATGTACTCAATGCAGGAGCTGCTCCGTTGTAGAAACCAAAACCATTGTTTGCTGCAGACCAACCATAGTAACCATTTTGTAGTCCAATTTGTCCTGCTAAGTTTCTCAATAAAGAGAAACGAATTGGTGACGGATAAGGATTACCTAATAAATGCCATCCACCGGTTGTAGCAGGTAAAGAAATGGATAATGCACCATTATTAGCTGGGCCCGTAACATCTAGTGTTCTTGCCAATGTATTATGCAATGAGGTAGCATAACCAACCAAAGAGTTTGTGATAGGTTGACCCACTGCACTTTCCCAAGGTGTTAGCGGAAGCACATTTGACTCATCGTAAGTCCAAATTGTAGGTGCATTAGGAATAGTAGGAAGGGCAACATTTGTAGCAAAGGTGTACGGAAATAATCCCTGAACCACATAGTCATCTCCCCATGCTGAAGTAGTTGTTAAACCAGTAACAGGACAAGAGATATATCTTGTTTTTGATGTAGATGCAGAGAGAAATCTTTCAACAATCACGTTTCCTGTTACGTTTGCAGTTCCCGATCCACTAACAATACCTTGTCTATTTGCTGTAGAGGCAAGTACTAAAAATCCATTACTATTCAATGTTCCATCAGTAATTGTTACAGTACCCAATACTCTTAAAGTAGATAATAAAGTAGATGTTGTAGCAGGAGTATTGATTGTAAGATTATTGATTGCAGCGCTGGCTTTTAATGTTCCAACAGAACCTGTTCCGGTAAAGTTGAAATTAGCATCATTTCCGAAAGGAAGGAAAGAACCTGAACCACTTATTGTTCCTGTAAAACTTGCTGTTAAGCCCGATGCATTAAATCTATAATTTCCAGAACCAACAAGATTGAGATTTCCAAAATTAATACTCTTGGTTGTGGAGATTTGACTACCATTATTAACCACAACAGTACCCAACAAAGAAATACTACCATTTCCACTTCCTGAAACTGTATTATTTGCAGTAAAGTTGATATTGCCACTTCCAGCAGTTAATGAAAGGGGATTATTGGAGTTCATGGTAATACCACCGTTGACAAAGCTAATTGATGAAGATCCTGTACCTGTAACAGTTAATTGACCAGCAGCAGAAAGGGTAAGCGAAGTAAGAGACAGAGAAGCTGTTAAAGGTAAATTAACAACAGCTCCAACTGTAAGATTTCTATATGTTCGTCCATCTATATCAAAGCCTGTAGCTGTGTTAAATGTTTGGCTTGTTCCCGTGTTAAAAACTACCACACTAGATGGTTGAAACTTTTGAAAAGGATTTTGACCGCCATTGTGAACATATGAAGAACCTGACTCAAATACAACAGAATTACTAACAGAAGTAACACCACCAAATGGAGTTCCTAAAAAACCTGTACCGGCTGTATAAACAGAACCTGATTTAAATCTTAGCCCGCCACCTAAAATGCTTGTTATACTTGTACCAGTATTTGAATTGATATTTCCGAATATATTGCCTGTAGCGCTTGTCCCAAACAATCTAATACTTGAACCAACACCACCATTAATGGTTAGTGTAGAACCAGCCTCAACAAAAAAATCATCGGCTGTAAGGGTGTTTCCTGCAATAGTTAAAGCACTTGCACCATCAATAAATAAAGATACGTTAGAATTATTTTGAATCTGAAGCGTTCCAATAGTTTGCACAGGAACTTGGTCAATATTAGCTGTACTTGTAACCAATGCACCAATCACAAGTCTATCGTCAGGTGAAGGATTTGTTCTTGCAGGAGTCCAGTTTGAAGCAGTGTTGTAATTAAATGTTCCCGGTCCTGCCTGATTCCAATTATACAGGGTTCCTGTATTTGAGGTAATTTGGTTGGCAGTTGCAGTTGTGGATGTAAAATAGTTCTCTCCTCCCGGACTACCATTGTATTCCACTGCTCTAAAAAAGTAGTTTGTATTTGGTGTCAAGCCTGTAACAGTTACTACATTTCCTGTTCCGTTATTATTGTACACCACCCAATTTCCTCCTCCTAAGTCATCGCCCAAAGCAATAGTGGAATTGGCTGTGTATGTTACAGCATCTGTTGGATTTACCGATACTGCTCCACCTGCTCTTATGATAAGTAATCTTTTTGTACCATTTCCGCCACTTAAATTTACTTGAATAGAACTTGAGGTAACTGAACCGAAAGTGATATTGCCATTTGATGTTGGCTCGCCACCCAGTGTTACACCTAAATCACCTTTAAGTGAAGGAATAGATTGCTCACCAGCTGATGGATTGAGCGCTACATAGTTTCTTACAACTGTGCCCGCATCATTGGTAATCTGAAGATTGATTTCATAATGTACTGTTCCGGTTGTTGTAACTTGTCCTAAAAATACGCGGTTGTTTCCTGTTGGACCGGCCATACCAGCGGTACCTGACGCTGTGGTAACAGCAACCGATCCATTACTTAAAACAAAATTACCGCTGGCTTGACTTACATCACCAAACACAGCATTAATAGCAGTAAGTGTTGCCGGATCAGAAACAATTTGAACATCTTGTAGCACACCGTTAATAATACCATCCCTTGTGGTAAGTGGAATACCTGCAGAAGGATCATTATTTGCTAAAATACCGTTCGCATTCACAAGATTATTCACATTATTATCTTCTGTTTTCAAGATACCAACTTGTGAAGTAGCGGGATTATTGTTATTTGTAGCAGCTCCAATTGTCAAGTAAGAATCAAGCATTACTGAGTTATCAGCTGCTTGTGCTCTTGTCCAGTTTGGAATAGACGCACCTCTGTCGGTGTTATTAAAGAAAGTAGTTGAACTCTGAAATTTTAAATCGTTCCCCGGTACACCGTATATTGCTTGAACACGAAAACCTGGAAGCAAATCGGCAAAAAATCTATAGGTAACGGAACCAACAGGTAATGTACCTGAACTTCCTGCAGCATCACTCGCATTTGAAACATAATATTTTTCAACGATGATGTTTTCTAGGCCTTGAGCAAAGGATAAACTACCCGATGCTATAAACGCCATTATGATTAATAATTTTTTCATGCTATAAAATTTTTATGATTTATAAATTAGTCGCATGACTGATTGAATTCGCCCAATAGCTGTAAAAAGTCAGCATTGTTTGTCACTCCATCAGTGTTTACATCTGTAGGACAAGGTACGATTCCTGAAGTAGCTGATATGATATTTAATATAGCCCAATCAGACAACCATGATTTTTTTCCCGGTTCAAATGCTCCTCTGTAGTTTGCAGTTGTGAAGAAACCATTAGAAGGGGTGGAACAAGTAGTTGCAACTAAATCAGGAATAGCATCATACTTATCTGAAACAGTATTTGCTGTGTAATCCATAGTATAAGCAAAATCAAAGCTTGGCAATGAAGCTACAGATACATTGTTATCAGCTGTAAACTTAGAGTTATCTGCAGGAAGAGTATTATATGTGTACACTGAATTATTTTCGATAGCAAGCGGGATAGAGCAATTAACAAAAGTGTTGCACTTGATTTGCAAGGTATTGCTTGTTGGGAAACCTGTTTGCCAGTTGCCGTATGCCTCGTTTGAACCATCAGAAGTGTTTGCTGGAGGACGACTATTTTTGATTTTATCAATTACTACACCTCTTTCATAGTTTGCAACTATACAATTGTATACTTCTCCTTCTGTTCTTTCTTTAAAATTGAAACCTGCATCTCCTGAATTATCGGCAGTTGCGGCATTTTCGTATGTACCAATCCAAGTACCATTATAAATAACTGGATGCGATCTCTGAGCAACATTTGTAGTGTTATCATCACCATCTGCCTCAATACCATTATCGCTTAATGCATTGCCTGGAGTGGAGCGCTTTAGAGAAAATATAAACTGTACATTACCTGTCCAACCTTGGTCATAATCTAAACCATCATCATCACCCCAAAGTAATGATACATACTTAAGATTAACAGTTCCGCCAAATACCTCAACACCGTCATCAGCATAAGAACTAACCTCTATATGATCAATAGTTGTACCTCTACCCACAGAGCATAGTGTGATCGCATTTAACTCATTACCTGCAGCAATAATATCACCTGCATGTCTAACAGAAACATACCTGATGATTCCAGAATTATCATTTGGGTCATTTCCACCATACCAAGTTCTTGAGTCAGCTTCAGCATTAGAAATACCTTCAGGAGCACCTGTTCCAGCTGGTTGCCCAGCTACCTGAAATCCAGCATCATTATTTGGTGAAGATGGAGCAGTTAAAAGATTATTAGGTGCCTTACCGCATACAAGTAAACCACCCCATTTTCCTCCATTAACACCACCCGGATTGTTATTGTAATTTCCAAGAATATTGTCACTTGTGATATCCTCTTCAGCAGTAAAAATAATTGGGCATGTTGGCGTTCCGGCTGCTATGATTTGACCACCTCTCTGCACAACCAATGCAGAAGCCTGTCCACCACCAGGACTATTCAAATCTCGGCCCAAAAGAACTGTTCCCGGATTAATAGTAATTGATTTATTGTCATCAACATAAATCTTTTCTTTAATAAGATAATTGTTGTTGCAAGTCAACACTGTATTGGTTGCATTCAATACCCCACCGGTTGCGAGAGTAGACAAATCAACCGTTGGACGCGTATTAACTGGCGGACAACCGCAATCAGCACCAAGATTGTTTTGATTTTGAGCGTTGCTCACATTACTGCTTAGGGTTAAAACAACCGCAAGAGTAGCAATTTGTAAAATTGTTTTTTTCATTTTTAATTAATTAAGTTAAATAATTTGAAGATGTTGGATTAATCGATGCAAATATCAACTTGCATTGTTTTGTGGCGCTATATTTGGTGTTATCTCTTTTTTAAAAAAACATGAGAGAAAAAAATATGAATGGTTAAGAAAATGTTAACCACCTTAATTCTTATATTTTTTTAAAAATGGAAATACATGCATTCGATTTTTTACAAACGATAAAGCAGCTGTTTATGAATGCATTATTTTGTGGGCACTTTACTTCTATTAATGATATCGAAGTAATACTTATCGAATGCCATTTTATACTGATTTAATTTATCCCAGTTGATGGTATACTCCACACTCTTGGCTCTCCCTGTAAACTTTCTGATTAAAAGGCCACCTTTGTTTAGAGCTCTCAAATTTTTTTTGAGAACCTCCAAACTAATTTCATGTTTTACAATAAAATCTTGGTCAAAACAATTCTTATCACTTGCTATGCATTCTAATATAGCTACCCTAATTGGCAATCCAATTAGATTATTAGTTCTTCCAATTAGCATTTGATAATCATTGAATTTCCCGGATACCAGCATTTGTGAATTATTGAAATATTTTTCTGATTATCATTTAATCTTTTACACACCTAACGCTATACCCACATTGATAAAAATCACTATGTCGAAATACATGATTATTGCGATAATCCATATAGCGATAGTAGGCTTCTTTACTATTGGCAGAACTTGCTGTCCACCAAAAACCTGTTTGTGATAAACCGGGTTCTCCCCATCGGCCGTCTTGCTTTCTACAAGAACCAGCCTTTGCGTTAAATCCACTTTCATTAGTTGGCCAAAACTCTTCATCAGCCAGCCAGTTTGTTTTACCATGTGCTTTCAATTTGTTAGCCACATAATTTCCTCTCCAACCAATAGCATTGAGTTCAGCATCCGACATCCCCAAATATTTTTCCAACTGTTGCCAATCGGCTTCAGTGGCCACATGCCAACCTTGAGGCGCTATTCGTCTGCTATCGGTAACTGCAAACCAATTATAGAGTAATCCAGGAGATCTTTCATCACTTTTATAAATGCAACATGCACCTGTTGATGATTTCCAAAGATCATCAGAAGTAGCATTGGTGATTGGTGTGCCATCGTTATATGTTCTTACACGCAAATTCTCGGCCATCCACCATTGATTGCCTATTTTTACAACCTTGTAGCTGTTGTTGTCAATATCTACAATTGAATCATATGAGGGCAGACTCAACTGCAAGTTGGGCGCTTTACTGCATGAGGTTATAAATACAATTAAAAGTAAAACGACAGGTATTTTTTTTAGCAAAAATTGAAATAGATTTTTCATGCCATGATTGACTATTTTCATCATTTAATTTTTAATGAATAATTTTCTTTGCTCTTTGCTTCCCGCTCTCATCTTAAGGTAATATGCGCCCTTTTCAATACTCGATAAATCTATACTTTCCTCATTTCTTCCACTAAAATCACCCAGCTTCTTTTCATCAAATACCACTGCACCAAAAATATTTGATATGCTGTAGTATATTTGAAGTGTTTCATTGGTCCAAAAACTAACATTTATCAAGGTGTTAGCCGGGTTGGGGTAGAGATTAAAATAAAAACTTCCTTCAGAAAATTCTGGACATACCACTGCAATATTTCTATCATTGCAGAGTCCCGGATAACAGCACAAGCCAGGCACATTAAAGTTGGCCTTAGGATCAAAATTGCAAGCCGTTGAGTCCATACAACCCAGCAAAATTTTTGTTTTGCATGAGTCGGTAATGCTGCAGGCATAAATTTCATCGTATTCTGTATAATTTACATCTGTACATCCACATAAAAAAGGATAGGTTAGAAAAGGACTAACTTTTTCATCATCAAATAATGTATCCTTATTGGCCACATATTTAACAATAAGCGGAACTCCATTAGCCTGTGGAATTTCAACCTCGGCATTTATTACAAATGATAGCGATCCGTTAGTGGTAAGTTGAGCAATCAAAATTTTATTTTCAGAGCTATTTACACCAGTTACACCAGATGACTGTATGCCTGCATTGTTACTAAAAAACTCATTTCCTGATACAATTGAACCGAATATAGTTGAGTCATTTCCACTGATTGGGTCAACAAAGCCGTAGGTAGCCCAATTAGAGAGTGGTGCATTGTAGTTGATAATTCCGTCAGCTTGCGTTAGCGGCAAACCAATCAGAGGCACGTTATTAATTAGTAATCCATTATCGTTGTTAATACCACCAACAAAAGAACCATTATCATCTTCAGGTTTTAATACTCCATGCAGTGTTGTTGATGAGTTTGATATTTGCCCCAAAGTAAGCCAAGTATCCAATGCTACTGTGCTTTCCTTAAATCTATTCTTGTTAAAATCCTTACCAAAGCTCTTGCCTTCAGATTGATGATTAAAGAATTGCGTTGTAGTGCTAAATCTGATAGGGTGATATTGATCGCCATAAATTTTCTTGAGCTTAGAACCTTCTTTTAAGTCGATATAAATTCTATATGTTGTGGCACCTAGAGCAATACCTCCACCGAGGGTATCAGTTGTATCATTTACATCGGTAACATAGTATGTTTCCACAATAACATTCTCAATTTGAGCAAATGATTGATTGCTGAGAGCAAACAAATGCATTGCCAAAACACTAATTATGAGTCCTAATCTATACATCATATCTTATATAAAACTGATAAATTATACATTGTACCCCATCTAAAATTATCAAAGTTTACATCATATCCGCTCGGTAATTTATAGCTACGCCTTACTGGTGAATTGAGTATATCTTTCACAGTAAAGGTGATGGTAAAGTTTCTTCCAAATTGTTTTGCCACACGCAAGTCAATTAAATGTCGTGGCATTTCATAAACATCAGGTATAAACTCCGGTTGCGCAGAAACCACAGCCAGTCTTGGACCTTGAACATTGTATGCCAAAGAAGTGGTAAGTTTTAAACTATCAAATGCGTAACTTAAAATGGCATTAATTACATAGGGTGCCTGACCAGACATTTGTCTGCTCAATGTATCAAAAGGTTCAACTACCTTTAAATTGTTTTTGACAAAAATATTGTTCTGAACAATATTGGTAACCGACTGTGCAAGTGTGATATTACTCCTAAATTCAAGATTTTTAAATATATTTTTTCGAGCATCTATTTCTATTCCTCTCACAGTTGAACGATCGGCATTCTGCCAACTGAAACCCTGTGTAGTTTGAACAAGTTCAATATGATTAATAAAACTCTTGTAGAACAAACTAACTGAAACATTATCTCCATTTTTAAAATAGGACTCAAACCTGAAATCATAATTATCGATCTCAACAATCTTAAGTTGGGAGTTACCAAAAATAAAGCTCCTAAACTCGTAATCAAATATAAGTGTTTCGGTGAGCTCTCTTACACTCGGACGCGCTACAGTTTTACTGTAGTTTGCTCTCAAATTAATGGGAGTGTTTTCATCATTTCGTAGTTTATAAATAAGATTGAAGCTGGGAAGTACATTCGTTTCTTTCGAGATACCCGGATTTACAATAAATGCATCTCCAACTTGAAATCTGCGTTCATCATTTGCTGCATATCCCAAAGAATCGGAACGGAATACATCTGCAAAGATATCGGCATGCTCTATTCTAACACCCACTGAGGTCCGCAACTTAGGTACAATAGTTATATCAGCTAAAGCGAATCCCGAATAAATAGCAGTGCGTCCAATAGTTCGGTATGAGGCAATTTCAACAGAGCGATAGGCCTTATTGATGCTCAATTCTGGCAATCCTGCAGTATTTGTATTGTCACTAAAATCAAAT
>JBILUU010000398.1:0-2826 GCA_044370815.1 Bacteroidia bacterium | reverse complement strand
ACGATAAAGAAACTGTAAATCAGATTTTTATACCGATTACACTTTCAATTTAGTCCAATTACGGCTTAACCTTATTGGACTAATTTCAAGTAGTATCGGCATTAACCATTGCATATTTATTTTTTTTGAACTAAAAAATAAATGCAATTGGTATAACAAATCTGATAACATTTTCTATATCGGGATTAACTCAAATTAAGCAATTAGTTCGATTTTCCAAATCTCCTATTGCTTAATTTGGCATAAACAAAAGGCCCATCATGATGTTATATTGAAGGTTCCCAATGCAAAAACAAAAGATAAATATTGTGTGGTTTAAACGCGACTTGCGTTTTACTGATCATGAAGCTCTTTTTGAAGCACAGAAATCAGGCTTACCCTTGGTATTACTGTATATTTTTGAACCTTCGGTAATGGCCTACCACGACAGTGATGTAAGACATTGGAGATTTGTTCATGAATCGCTGAGTGAAATGAATGAAAAACTTCAACATGTAAATACTCAAATAATATGTTGTCACCTCGAAGCAAAGGAGGTTTTTGAAATACTGATACAGCACTATCATATCAAGCATATTTTCTCTCATCAGGAAATAGGAAACGGGCTTACGTTTGAGCGCGATAAACAAATGAAACAGCTATTTTCATCTCATGAGATAACTTGGCACGAATACCAAACTGACGGCATCATTAGAAGACTTAGAAGCAGAGAACTATGGCAAAAGAGATGGGAAAGCAAGATGACTGCACCACCAAAATTAGTTGATGAAAAAAATTGGCAATTTGCAGTTGTTGATGACTCACTTTTAAGCATGTTAAAAGGCCCTGCCTTAAACAAAGCAATAACCCAAAGAAATAAAAACTTCCAAGAAGGCGGTGAATACTGGGCTTGGCGATACATGGATAGTTTCATCAAGGAAAGACATGTAAACTACAGCAAACACATCAGTAAGCCGCTGTTAAGCAGAAAAGGTTGCAGCCGACTATCACCCTACCTTGCCTATGGTAACATCAGCATGAGAATGGTGTATCAATATACACGGCAGCACTATGATCAATCGCCTAACAAAAGAGCTTTGGCTAACTTTATATCACGACTACATTGGCACTGCCATTTCATTCAAAAATTTGAAGATGAATGTCGTTACGAATTTGAAAATATCAACCGAGCCTATGATGCGTTGTATAAACCCAAAAACGAACATTACATCAACGCGTGGCAACAAGGCAAAACAGGGATACCATTGGTGGATGCTTGTATGCGTTGCGTTGTGGCTACGGGCTATATTAACTTTAGAATGCGTGCCATGGTGGTTTCCTTTTTTGTTTTTAACCTTTGGCAAGATTGGCGCGAATTACATTTTTTAGCTAAGCAATTTTTAGACTATGAACCAGGGATACATTATCCTCAATTACAAATGCAGAGCGGGACAACAGGTATCAATACCATAAGAATTTACAATCCAATAAAAAATTCTGAAGAGCATGATCCCGATGGACTCTTCATCAAACAATGGGTGCCCGAACTCAAACAAATTCCGGCAAACCTCATCCACGAACCACATAAATTGAGTGCCATTGAGCAAGAAATGTATCACTGTATTATCGGAAAAGATTATCCTGCACCCATTGTTGATGTGGAAGAAAGCAGAAAAAGAGCCTCTGAAGTGGTGTGGAAATATCGAAAAAATGAAGAGGTAAAATCAGAAGGCAAACGCATCCTGGCCAAGCATGTAAATAATCCTCAATCATTCCTCAATAAGCATGAGAACGTTTCTTAAATATACCACATGCATCGTGTTGCCGCTAATAGTTGGCGGCTTATCGGGCTATTTCACCGCATCAAATATTGCAACGTGGTATGTAACACTCAATAAGCCCTTCTTTAATCCGCCAAATTATCTTTTTGGCCCGGTATGGACAGTTCTTTACTTAATGATGGGAATTTCATTAGGCATGATTATTAATGTCAAGCACAGCAATAAAAATAAATCGCTAATTATTTTCAGCATTCAACTCTTGCTCAACTTTTTTTGGAGTGTAATATTTTTTAGTCTGCAATCGCCCGGATGGGCAGCTATAGAAATTATTGCTTTGTGGTTAAGCATCATTTACATGATAATCAGCTTTTACAAAATAAATAAATGGGCCGGCCTGCTTCAAATACCCTACTTACTTTGGGTAAGCTTTGCCTCGGTGCTCAATATAAGTATTTACTTGCTTAACTAATCTTCGATAATTATTTTTTGAATGATAAAACAAGTACGGTGAAAGGAGTAAAAAAAGTGCATTTGCCACATAAAAATTGTCTCACTTGTAAGCGTCCTTTCAGCTGGAGAAAAAAGTGGGAAAAAAATTGGGATGATGTAAAATATTGCAGCGACAGATGCAGAAACAATAAGGTAAAATGAATTTAAAAAAAGACCGTACACTCAGACTTATCCTTGGCGATCAGCTCAACATACAGCATTCTTGGTTCCGTAGTGTTGACGATGCAGTAACCTATGTGCTGATGGAAATTAAATCTGAAACAGATTATGCTACCCATCATATTCAAAAAGTTGCAGGCATATTTGCTGCTATGCGCTCGTTTGCTGATGCACTCAAAGAACTAAATCATCAGGTTATTTATTTGCATTTGAATGATAAAGATAATGCACAACAATTTGATTTAAACATTGCTCATTTAATGCAGCAACATGCATTTACTCACTTTGAGTATCAAGAGCCAGATGAATACCGTGTTGACGAGCACCTCAAAACATTTGTACAACATGCTTCATTTTCGCACACTGTACACGATAGTGAGCATTTTTACACCTCGCG
>JBILUU010000065.1:0-10661 GCA_044370815.1 Bacteroidia bacterium | reverse complement strand
AACCAATGGATTGAATTACAGCTGTTTTAGCGATTCCGCATTTTCTAATGCGGAATTTGGGTTAAAAAATAAATATGCAATGGTTAATGCCGATACTACTTGAAATTAGTCCAATAAGGTTAAGCCGCAATTGGACTAAATTGAAAGTGTAATCGGTATCAGCATTAGCCATCGTAACTTTGCTGTTTGGCATTCAACATCATACTGCGCTTAGCTTCACATTCACTAAAATCATATTTCCAATGATGATTAATGCTTTCATTCAAATGAGTTGAGTACATTTGCGCAATTATCATCACAAACATGTCAAAGGAAGAAAAAATAAAACAATTTAATCCAAATAATCCAGCCACGGAGGATAGCAATATCTTTGGATTGCCATTCAACAAAGAGGAAGCAGACATCATATTGCTGCCATTGCCTTGGGAAGTTACAGTATCATTTAGTGCAGGAACAGCCAATGCTCCCGATCTTATTTTTGAGGCTTCTCATCAGGTTGACTTATATGATCCATACATAAAAGATGCATGGAAAATTGGTATTTACATGGACGAACCCAATCAAGATTGGCAAAAACAAAGTCAGCATCTGAGAAGTAAAGCGGTTCAGATCATATCGAACCTTACATCTGCTCATTCAAGTGAAACACCTGCGCAAATGGAGGCATTTTACAAGGAGGTTAATGATGGAAGTGCAAAATTTAATGAAGATGTAAAGCGTTATACGGAGGAAGTTTTGAGTGCAGGCAAAATCATTGGCGGGGTCGGAGGTGATCATAGCACACCGTTAGGTATTATTCAGGCCTTGTGTAAGCATCATCAAGACTTTGGTATCTTACAATTAGATGCTCATTGTGATTTGAGAAACGCCTATGAAGGATTTACCTATTCGCACGCAAGCATTATGTACAATGCCATGCAATTGCCGCAGGTTAGCAAGCTGGTGCAAGTTGGGATACGCGATTATTGCGAAGAAGAAGTAAACTATATCAATAATTCGAAGGGCAAGGTTGTTACCTTTTTCGATAGAGATATTAAGCAAGCAATGATGCACGGAAAAACTACTGCAGCTATTTTCAACGATATTGTTAACGAATTACCTCAACACGTTTACCTAAGTTTTGATGCTGATGCTTTGGATCCAAAATTATGTCCTAATACCGGAACACCTGTTGCAGGAGGATTTGAGACCGATGAGGTGCTATATTTACTAGAAAAAGTAGTACAAAGTGGTAGAAAAATAATTGCATTTGATTTGAATGAAACGGGGAATGGAACATGGGATGCCAACGTAAGCAGCAGGTTGCTCTATCGGATTTGCAATTTGGTTTCAAAAAGTAATGAACCATTATTACCTCAAAACTGAAAACATTTTTTTGTATAATTGCCCAAAATGTATAGGTTTGTAAATATGTTATAAAACTTACTGACTAATTAATAAACATAACTATGGGAAAAGGAGATAAAAAATCTAGAAAAGGAAAAATAAGCATCGGCTCATACGGTGTAAGCCGTGCGCGCAGAAAGAAGAAGTCTGCTATTGTTTCAAGCGAAAAAAAAGCTAAGCCGGTAAAGGCAGAAGCTCCAAAAAAAGTAGCGCCTAAAAAAGAGGCCGCATCCAAAAAAGAGACCGCACCCAAAAAAGAGGCCGCACCCAAAAAAGCAGCGGCTAAAAAAACAAGCAAAACGGCAGAGTAATTTATCTGTTCTAAAGCATCTTAAAAAGCCCGCATTTGCGGGCTTTTTAATTGAATAATTTGGGTTTAAACTGGGTTTACTTTTTTGTTAACTTAATGACCACCTTTTTACCTGGATACCTCTTGCAGTTTTGACTCTCAAGTGCCATATTTTTCTTATCAACCTCGGATACATTAAAAACTCCGCTAAAGGAAGAGGAAAAACTCACTGCTTCTTCGTTGCTTTCATCCTTATTTTGCGTTTGATCGCTTAATTCGAAGATTTTACCTTTCTCTCTAATTTGCCATGCAAATCTTGCTGCTCCTTTATTTTCAATACTTAAATTTCCAAAGCATATCTCATCATAAATATCGCAATCATCAAAACTTAAGGCAGGCAATAAATCAAAAGGTTGGCCGTCAATCGTAACTGTATTAACCTGCCAAGTTTCACCGGTGAGCCACTTTGAGTGTTGTTTTGTTTTGTTGCACGAGGTGATGATTATTAGCGATAGTATCGCAATAAAATTAATTGGTTTTATTTTAAATTGTTTCATAGTTAAAATCATAAATTAGTTAGTAATTGTAGTTATAAAGTTCAAGTCTATATCAGTATCTCCCGGTGCCTCGGTACCGTTTTTGCTGTCGGGTTGATGCTTAAGTATGAGTTGCAGGTTGCCATTTCCTGTTGCTCCTGTTCGCCACTTCGACTTTAGACCAATTGGCAAAGCCGGTGAATTGGTGTCAAAATCAGTGATAGCAATCGAAAGATTCACCCCTGTTGGTTTAAAAACGAACAAATGTTCATTTGCCTCTTCTTCAATTTCCTCGGTAAGGTCTTCATTCATAATGTGATTGAAAATTTCAATAGAAGCTAAGTAGGTTTTATTAGCTTTTAGTTTAATGGTGTCGAATGTGGTGGGCTGATTTCCTCCGTCACCATCTTTGTCAATAAAACTGGCTGTAATTACATTGGCGGTATTAGATGAATCAGTAAAGGTAATTTTTACTGAAGTGATTACCTCCGGTTCGTTTACAGGTTCAGGAAGCTTTGGTAAATCGGAATCTTTTTTACATCCTTGAAAAACAGCGGCCATAACTGCTGTTGCAATAAATAATTTAATAAATTTCATATTTTTTTAAGATTTAAAATGAATTGGGATTTTTAAATAAAGTAAAACATTGGTACCTAGCTCATCTGCAAAGTACCTGTATCTGTTCAAGTAATTTCTGTAACGCGTGTTTAGTGCATTATTAATACTTATGCCGGCAGTACAAAATTGCCTATGTAATTTAAATTTAAAACCTGCATTGGCATTTAATAATCTATAGCCGGGTGGGGGCATTACATAATCTTCATCGTTGCCAAGCAGAGGTGCCTGGTCAAACATTTGGTAAGACACCTTAAAGAATAAATCGCTGATTTTGTTACTCCTTAATTTAGGCTCCCAAGTGAGTGTAGGCTCAATCATGTTTTGTGGCATTTGTGTTAAGCGTGTTTGATCATCTGCATTGATTGCATACAAATAATTTCCTCTTACCGTTAGCTGTAAATTGTTATTGATCGAATATCTAAGTTGAACATCTGCACCTCGCAATACTGCGTTGATTTGTGTGTATCTAAATGTTGGAAAAGCACCTCTGATGGTAAGTGTAGCAGGTTGAACAGGAAGTAAATAAATAAAGTTTTGAATATGATTCTGATAAACTTCTATTTCACCACTCAGTTTTTTCTGCGGTTTAATTCCTAACCATAAAGCAGTATTGATGTTGTTTTCGCGTGTTAGATTTTCATCACCAATTTCAACAGCAGCCGCACCATGATGCACTCCATTAGCATATAACTCATTGGCAGATGGCGCTCGCCAGCCACTTCCAAAATTTAATTTAACATCAAATTTTTCGAAGTTGAAGCCTGTTCCAATCAATCCCGATAAACTACTGTAGCGAAAGTATGGCTGTGTTATAAAACCATTTTGTTCTAAAAACACCCTTAGTTTTCTTTCATCGTACCTTATACCTGCTTCGGCAAAAAAGTGACGGTGTTTGTAATTTTCTGTGATAAATGATCCCCAACCTCTATTAATAAAATTAGGAATAAAATATCTGCCTTCATAGCTATTTGCTTGGTGCATGCTCACTGCTCCTGCTTGTAGGTTAAATTTACGATGATGTTGTAAATCATAAACTACCTCGTGCATTAACGTATGAATGATGAAAGTTAATTCAGGTTTGTTTAATGCTGCCACACTATCGTTTCGCGGGCGATGCTTATCGTATTCAGCTCTGTTATCCTGCTGTCTCGAGAAGGTGTAGGTTAGTTTACCTGCCTTGTTCAAATTGATATACGATTTCCATTTAAACAAATCGTGAATAATTTGCTGGTATGGTCTGTTGATTTCATACGAAAAACCGGCTGTGTCAAGCGGGACATTGCTTCTGAAAGCTCTCTGTAAATCGGTTAAATTACCGATATGCGCTGCCGAAAAAATTCCAATTGTACTATTAAATCTGCTGTAAAATACTTCAGAGCCATAATTGTTTTTTTGATAAGCTAGCGCAGCAGAAAAGTTCTTTTCATTGAATCCGGTATTTTTTAAGTAGTAATCGGGTGTGCGTGCATTTCCTGCTTTTTTAAGTGTGCCCTGAAGTCGGAAGTTAAGACCGTTGAGTGCTTTGATATTTCCATT
This sequence comes from Bacteroidia bacterium, assembly GCA_044370815.1. GTDB lineage: Bacteria > Bacteroidota > Bacteroidia > UBA4408 > UBA4408 > CAIKXD01. The sequence goes on along the minus strand of JBILUU010000065.1, from coordinate 6,296 downwards.
GATGAGTCCGCTCACAGTACCCTGTCTTCCATTGGAAGCACCTGCCATGTGAATTACGCCATCATATCCCGCACTGTCTCTAAGCATTGCGGGTTCAAGTATTACCACACCTCCAATAGCATCGGGACCGTATCTTACACCTGCTGCACCTTTCAATACAGTAACTTTATCGGCCACAAAAGGGTCAATTTCCGGACCATGCTCATTTCCCCACTGCTGTCCTTCTTGCCTTACACCGTTATTTAAAATCAATACACGGTTGCTGTGAAGCCCATGGATAACCGGCTTGCTGATGCTGTTTCCGGTTTGCAAACTACTTACGCCACTCACCTCTTTCAGCATTTCTCCCAGTGCTTTTCCTGCATTGCTTTCCATTTCTCTTCGCCCAATTGTGGTATGATTTAGACTCTGCTGAACCGCACTTCTTTGAGACGAAATTACCAACTGTTGCAACTCTTTTGTGTGATGTTCTTGATAAATAGCAACAACCGTGTCAACGGTAAGATTGAATGTGATAGTCACATCTTCGCAATCAATATGCTTAGCAACAAGCACGCAACTGCCCGCACAAAGATTATGGAACGAGAACATTCCTAAACTATCAGAAACCACTGCCAACCCACGATTTTTTATTAAAATAGTGGCATATGGCAAAAATTCCTTGTTGTGCTCATCAAGAACTTTACCCTGAAGTGTAATATGACAGCCGCCTTGTTGCTGTTGTGCCAATAAAAAATTAGCAAACAACAAAAATACCGGCATAAGTATTTTATGCATTGAGAATTAAATGAAAGATAGCTTTGTTATTCATGACATATGAATACAAAGACATTATATTTTGATTTAGGATATGTTCAGTTCCGAAGGTGGAGCTTTCAAACTGAAAAGAAAATGAACAGGAGTTCTTAAAACTGTTCGATAAGAAAATGTGTAACAACCAATGTGTTCAAAGTAAGGTAAGACATCCTTGTAGGCATCGACACAAAATGAAGGAGTGATAATATTTAGTGCTGAACAGTGTTCATGTTTTTTCTCGAAATGAATGCTATGGCAATCTAAATCAATGTGCTCAATTTCATTATGGTGATCATGAAAGGCATGAAAAAATTCCTTTGGAGTAATGGTAAATACCAATACAATCAAGAAAAACCAGGTATATATGTACCGAAACTTTTTCATTTTGCAAACACAAAGCTACAATTTAATTTTTTTATCGCGATGACTTTTTACCTTTTTGAAGCATGTGTAACGAATATACAAAGAAGGAATAAAATTGTTTAGTATTTAATAATTCATCGATATAGATCTAACGTTTTACCTATGCCACAATACTTTATCAATGTTTGAAAATTTTGCCCAATAAATTTAAAACTATGAATAGACCATTAATAAGTGCAATATAGTTTAACTTTTTTTTAAATTTATGCGATTTCAGAAAATCATTTAACATTAGATAATCCACTAAAAATTAGTAGGTTTGCACTCCTAAAAAATAAGATAAACGCATATGAAACTCAGAAAGCTTTATGTATTAACCTTCGCCATTACTTGCTGCCATATGGTAGCACAAGCACAAACTTCCGCTGATCCTGTATTAATGACAGTGGCAGGAAAGAATATCACCAAGTCGGAATTTGAAGCCATTTATCACAAAAACAACAACAAAAGCGCTTCAGCAGATTCAAAATCTTTGCAAGATTATCTCGAGCTTTTTATCAACTTTAAGCTCAAGGTAAGAGAGGCCGAGGAACTTGGTTTAGATACGGTGGCAGCATTTAAAAATGAATTAGAAGGGTATCGCAAGCAATTGGCAGCGCCATATTTAACCGACAACGAAGTAAATGATATGCTGTTGAAAGAGGCCTATGACAGAATGAAAAAAGATGTACGTGCAAGTCATATTCTCATCAAATGCGATGCAGCGGCCCTGCCTAAGGATACATTAATTGCCTACAACAAAGCCATTGCAGCCAGAAACAGAATTCTCAAAGGGGAGGATTTTTCCAAGGTTGCGAGAGAGCTATCTGAAGATCCCTCAGCTAAGGATAATGGTGGTGATTTAGGTTATTTCACCAGCATGCAAATGGTATATACTTTCGAAACTGCAGCATTCAGTGCCGAAACAAACAAAGTAAGCATGCCTGTGCGCACCCGATTTGGGTACCATATCATTTTGAAGACAGACGAAAGACCCAATCAAGGGCAAATTACAGTTGCGCACATTATGGTTAAAACACCTCAAAAAGATGCAGCTGTAAAAGACACTTCCAAAACCGATCCTAAAGCAAAAATTGATGAAATGTATGCTAAAATTAAGGCAGGTGCTGATTTTGCAGAAATGGCCAAGCAGTTTAGTGATGATAAAGGTTCGGCCAAGAAAGGAGGTGAATTGCCTATGTTTGGTACCGGACGCATGGTAATTGAATTTGAAAAGGCAGCTTTTGCCCTAAAAAACGATGGAGATATGTCAATGCCCATACAAACACAATACGGTTGGCACATCATCAAACGACTCAGTAAAAAAGAGCTTGGAAGCTTTGATGAATTAAAGCCAGAGCTCAAAGCAAAAATCGGAAAGGACAGCCGTTCTCAGAATGGGAAAGAAAGCATGATTGCCAAAATTAAAAAGCAGTACAACTTTAAAGAAAACCTCAAATTGCGTGACGAATTTGTGAAGGTGATGGATACCACTTTCTTTGATGCAAAGTGGAAGCATGAAGCTGCTGCCAAACTAAACAAAGATGCTTTATTTAGCATTGGTGAAAAGACATATAGCCAAAAAGATTTTGCCATGTATTTAGAGAATCATCAGAGCAAGCGCGCTAAAACTGATTTCACGTTATTGGTTAAAGACATGTACAAAGAGTTTGTTAATGAGTCTTGTTTAGGTTACGAAGAAAGTAAACTAGCGTCAAAATATCCTGAGTTCAAAGCGCTGTTACAAGAGTATAGAGACGGAATATTGTTGTTTGATTTAACAGACAAAAACGTTTGGTCAAAAGCGGTAAAAGATACCACGGGATTGAAAGTATTCTACGAGGAAAATAAATCAAAATACATGTGGGATACACGTGCCGAAGCTACCGTATACAAATGTGCTACAGAGAAAGTAGCAGCTGATGTACGCAAGATGTTAAAGGATAAAGCCAAAAAGAAATACACCAATGATGATATTTTAAAGGCTATCAACAAAGATTCACAACTTAATCTAAACATTGAGACAGGAAAATACAGTAAAGGTGAAAACGACATTGTAGATAAGTTTGAATGGAAAAATGGATTAAGCGCCAACAGCACAGTAGATAAGCAGGTTGTATTTGTTGATTTCGAAAACATCATTGCGCCAACCAACAAATCTATAGCTGAAGCCAAAGGATTGATTACTGCCGATTATCAAAATTATTTGGAGAAGCAATGGATTGCATCGCTCAGAAACAAATACCAGTTTTCGGTTGATAAAGCAGTACTGTCAACTGTAAAATAATTTAAATTACCCATCAAGTTTACATCATGATAAAGCATGATGTAAACTTTTTTTATTTTAAAGAAAGAAATTCAAATGCAACATATTCAGCATACTAAAAGTCTGTTTTGGGTATATTCAGGAATGGCTCTACTGTTGCTTTTTTCAGGGTGTAAATTTTTTAAAAAGAAAAAGAATCAAGATGGAGAAGTATTGGCCCGGGTGTATGATTCCTATCTTTATTTGGATGAGGTAATTGAGCAAATGCCCGAAAGATTGCATGGCAAAGATAGTACAGCATTTGTACAGAACTATGCCAACAATTGGGTGCGACAACAAGCGGTATTATTACATGCCGAAAAAAATCTTACCGAGGATCAAAAAGATATGGAGTATGAATTAGAAAGTTATCGCAATGCGCTTATCACCTATGCTTTTGAGAAAGCGCTGGTTAATCAGCGTTTGGATACGGCAGTGAGTGATGCAGAGATTGAGGCCTACTACAACAAAAATCCCCAGAACTTTGAGTTGAAGGATAATATCATAAAAGTAATTTACATCAAGGTTAAAAAAAATGCCCCTAAAGTTAATAAGCTAAAGGAGTGGTACAAATCCGAAAAAACAATAGACAGAGCTGCTTTGGAAGAGTATTGTCATCAGTTTGCTGAAAACTTTTTTTTAGACGAGGGTTCATGGTTGTTGTTCGATGATTTATTGAAGGAAATTCCCATTGAAACATATGATAAGGAGCAATACTTAAAGAACAACCGATTCATCGAACTTACAGATAGTGACTACCTATATTTTGTAAATATTAAAGGATTTAAAATTAAAGACTCGCTTTCACCTTTGAGCTTTGAGCGAGAAAATATTAGAAACATCATCCGCAATAAACGCAAGCTAACCCTCATACAAGATATGCAAAAAGAGGTGTATGAGGAAGCATTGAATAAGGGCGAGATTGAGGTGAAAAAATAGGAGAGAAGGAGTTGAAAAGATGAAGATTGAATGATGTGCGTTGCATTCAATTGGATAGTTGCACGCATAGGCCATTCAGTAAAACAAATGTTTTAAACCACTAATCTTAATTACCCATCACAAATGAAATTTAATAAAGCTATTTTCACATTGATGTTGCTAATTCCTGCCTTTGCTGCTTGCGACACCTATAAAGTACAACAAAGGTCATTACAAAATCGTGATGTTAATCATGAAGATATGTATGGTGCTGCTTGTCCCGGTCCAACCTACATTGCCACTATGGGAGTTGATGCTACAACAAGTGATACTATCACTTAGCAAAGAACGCTTACATTGTATAATTTGTTGGCAGTAGCCAAGAAAAAATATGGTGAAGATGTAACCATCCAAAATGTGCGCTGGGATGTTAAAAACAAGAAAAATATTTCAGCCATATTTGATGTAATAAAATGTAAATAGCGCAGCGGTTATTTTACGGAAATTAAGGGTAATTTACAGGTTTTTGATTATTGTACCTAGTTCACCTACTTTATGACAAACGCTATGAAAAGGATTAAAAATCTATTTTTTCAATCCAACATTTCTTATATCTTTGCACTCCCTCATGGAAAAATACGTTGTATCGGCCCGAAAATATCGTCCTTCCACTTTCAATTCGGTGGTTGGGCAAGGCCATATTACTGTAACCCTTAAAAATGCTATTAAAAGCAATCACCTTGCGCAAGCATTTTTATTTTGCGGTCCGCGTGGTGTTGGTAAAACAACCAGCGCGCGTATCCTAGCTAAAACCATTAATTGTTTTCAAGCAGATGCCAATACCGAACCTTGTAATCAATGTGAGTCTTGCGTGTCATTCAATGAGGGCCGTTCGCTCAATATTCTTGAGTTAGATGCGGCAAGTAATAACTCTGTTGACGATATCCGGAATTTAGTTGATCAAGTGCGATTTGTGCCTCAACTAGGTAAATTCAAAGTGTTCATCATAGATGAGGTGCACATGCTCAGTAATGCAGCCTTCAATGCTTTTTTAAAAACATTGGAAGAGCCACCTCCTCATGCAATTTTTATTCTCGCTACCACCGAAAAACATAAAATTATACCAACTATTTTATCTCGTTGTCAAATTTTCGATTTCAACAGAATTAAAGTAGAAGATATGGCCAATCATTTGGCAGAAATTGCAAAAAAGGAAAACATCACCTACGAGATTGACGGACTGCATGTAATTGCTCAAAAAGCCGATGGAGCATTGCGTGATGCCTTAAGTATGTTCGATCAAATTGTAACTTTTTCAGGTAATCATGTAAGTTACAAAGCAGTAATCGAAAATCTGAATATCCTCGATTACGACTACTATTTTAAACTCACCGATTATTTGTTAGCCGCTGATGTTTCTTCCTCCTTGCTGTTGTTCAATGATATTTTAAGCAGCGGTTTTGAAGGAAACTTTTTTGTAAACGGATTGGCACAGCATCTTAGAAATTTATTGGTAAGCCGCGATGCAGTGACACTGCAATTGTTGGATACAAGTCCTGGAATAAAGGAAAAATATAAAGCACAAGCTTCACGCAGCGAGATTGGTTTTTTAATTAAAGGCCTCGAAATATGCACCAAAACAGAAGCGGGCTACAAAATGAGCGTGAATCAGCGGCTGCTGGTCGAACTAGCGCTGATGCAGTTGTGTGCGTTGCAGGGTTTAATTCCTGACAGCGAAAAAAAAAACATTGATTCAAACTCCATCACATCAGATGCGGTAACGCCATACGTGCCTCAAAAAAGGGATATATCTGCCCAAGCACCTATTTCTCCTACAACCATAAATGCTACACAAACACCGGAAGTAATAGCTGGT